>CAJBSQ010000783.1 GCA_903958265.1 uncultured Planctomycetaceae bacterium | reverse complement strand
CAAGTGCGGCGGCACGCTCACGGAAGTCCGCAAATTCAACCTGATGTTCAAAACCTTCATGGGCCCGGTGGAGGACAGCTCGGCCGTGGTGTACATGCGGCCCGAAACCGCCCAGGGAATCTTCGTCAACTTTCAGAATGTGCAGCAGGCCTCGCGGCTCAAGCCGCCGTTCGGGATCGCCCAGATCGGCAAGAGCTTCCGCAACGAGATCACGCCGCGAAACTTCACCTTTCGCTCCCGCGAGTTCGAGCAGATGGAGATCGAGTTTTTCTGCAAGCCGGCCGACTCGGCTGCCTGGTACCGCTACTGGCGTGACCGAAGGTGGAAGTGGTACCTCGACCTCGGCCTCACGGAGGGCCGGTTGCAGCTCCGCGAGCACCACGCCGACGAACTCTCGCACTACTCGGTCGGCACGGCTGACATCGAATACGCGTTTCCCTTCCTGGCCGCCGGTGAGTTTGGCGAACTCGAGGGGATCGCCCATCGCGGTGACTTCGACCTCCGCAGCCACATGGAGGGTAAACTCGTCCGCAAAGACGGCCAACTCGTCGTGGAAACGGGCGACGATGGCAAGCCGCGGCACCGCGGCAGCGGCAAGGATCTCTCCTACTTCGACGACATCTCGCGGGAGCGGTATGTGCCGCACGTCATCGAGCCGTCGGCCGGCGCCGACCGGGGCGTGCTCGCGTTCCTCTGCGACGCCTACCACGAGGATGAGGTGCCCGACGAGGACGGCAAGCCCCGCAGCCGCACCGTGATGAAACTCCACCCGCGGCTGGCCCCCGTCAAGGCGGCGATCCTGCCGCTCGTGAAGAAGGACGGCATGCCGGAGGTGGCAATCGAGCTCTACCGGGCCCTCAAGCCCCACATGGCCTGCCAGTACGACGAAAAGGGTTCCGTGGGCCGCCGCTATGCCCGGCAGGACGAGGCCGGCACCCCCTGGTGCCTGACGATCGACGGCCAGACGCTCACCGACAAGACGGTCACGCTCCGCGACCGCGACACGCTCGTGCAGACCCGGGTGCCGGTCGGCGAGGTGGTGGAGATGCTTCGCGACCGTCTGGCATGACGACCATGAAGCCTGCGATCGCCACCGTCTGCAGCCTCGAGGCGCCGCTCGGCACGGTGCTGGAGGATTATGCCGCCGGCCACGTCGACGCGGTCGACCTCTGGCTGGGACACGCCGATGCGTTTCTGAAGCAGCATGACGTCGCCACCTTGAAGGACCGGCTCGCCGGGCACGGTGTTGCGGCGGTGGCGGCAAGCTTCCAGGGCGGCCTGCTGACCAGCCAGGGCGACGCCCGCCGGGAACACTGGGCGCATTTCGAGGCGCGGCTCGCGCTCTGTCGGGATCTCGGCATCCCGGTGCTCGTGATCGCGGGCGATGCCTTCGGGCCGCTGGGACCTGAGGATCTTGGCCGGTTGTCGGTGAGCCTCGTCGACGCGGCCCGGCGGGCGGCCGATGCGGGAGTGAGGCTGGCGCTCGAGTTTGACGCGCGGGCGAGCTTCCCCAACAACCTGCAGTCGGCCGTGGCGGTGGTGGAGCAGGTCGGCTCGCCGGCCCTCGGGCTCTGCCTCGACTGGTTCCAGTTCAGCGTGGGGCCGAGCAAGCCGCTCGATCTCTGGCTGCTCTCGAAGGAAAACCTCGCCCACGTGCAGCTCTCCGACATCGCCGACGTGCCGCGGGAGATGGCGGCCGACGCCGACCGGATCCTGCCGGGGGAGGGCACGTCGCCGCCCGACGAACTCGTCCACCGGCTCGGTGAGATCGGCTATGCGGGAGCCGTGGCGGTGGAACTCTTCAACCCAGCGCTGTGGCGGGTTCCACCGCGGCAGTTCGGCGAGATCGCGATGACCTCGCTGCGGAAGACCTTGGGCCAGGCTGCCATGTGAGGCGAGGGGGGGCGGCCTCGACAGCTGGGCGACGTTGCGCCACCCGGTACTCACGCCCCGGGGGCTTCTACGGGGCAACGCCCTGCAAGGCGTCGAGTTCCTTCGCCAGGGCGTCCGCTTCGGCCTGACGGGCCGCGATGGCCGCCTTTCTCTCGTCGGCGGCCTTGGTCGCTTCGGCCACCGCGGCCGCCGCCGTCTCAGCCTCGGTCGTTGCCCCGGGCAAGCCGCTTTGCACCTGCGCCATCTCCGCCTTGTGCTTCTCAAGCTGCGCGGCCAGATCCTTCACCTGCTGCTCCGCCTGGGTGATCGCCGTTGCGAGCGCGTCGGCCTGCTGCTGGAGACCATCCCGCTTGGCCGCCGCCGCCTGCAGCGACTGATCGTCGGTGCGTCGCTTGGCCTCGACCACGCCCCACTCCGACTCGGCCGCTGCCACCGCCGCCTGCCGGTCGGCCAGCGTCTTCGCCAGGCGGTCATACCCCGCCTGGAAGGCCACCTCGCCGAACCAGCGAGCCTGCTCGGCCGCGGCTTTCGCCACCTGGCTCTTCAGATCGATGACCGCTGATTCAGCCTGCAGTTTCTCCGCATCAGGGGCGGCCGCGAGCGCGGCGACGGCCGCGTCGAGCATGGTCTTTCGTGCGGCGAACTCCCGCTCGGCGGCGGCGACGCGATCGGTCAGCGGCGCGGGATTGGGATCGAGCATGCCGACCCGGCCGCCGTCTGCGGCAGCGTAGGCGGAAAGCTCGCCCGTCCAGTCGCCAACCAGGATGCGGCCGGTCTCGTCGCAGGCCGCGACGGACATCCCAACGTCGGCCCCGGGCGCCAGCGCCCGCTCCTGCGAGAAGTCGGCCTTCCAGAGCTTGGGCGTCTTGTCGCGGCCGACCGACACGAGCCGGCCGTCCCGCGTGAAGTCGATGGCCGCCACGCCGCCGCCGTGCGCAGGCCACGCCTTCACGAGCGTGCCGTTCTCAGGCTCCCAGAGCCGGATCTGGCCGTCGTCACAGCCCGTGGCGAGCACGTTGGAGTCGCCCCGCCAGGCGAGGCTCGTGACGGCCGCGGGATGAGCCGGGATCGTGAGGAAGTCGCGGCCCGTGGCCGACTCCCAGGCGAACACGTTGCCGGCGCGGTCGGCCGTGACGAGCAGGGCACCGTCGGGGCTGAACGCCGTGGCGAGGATCCAGTCGGTGTGCTTGCCGAGGTCGTGGAGCTTGGCGCCGGTCTCGATCGACCAGATCCGGGCGACCTTCTGCGGGCCGCCGAGCGCGACCAGACGCTGGTCAGGACTGACGTCGGCGGCGAGCACGATATCGAGCTCATCGCCGAGCGTGCAGAGCCGGCGGCCGTTTCGGAGGTTCCAGACGACGACCCTGCCGCTCTGGCCGCCGACGCCCCCACCGGCCACGATCAGGCCGCCACCGGCGCTGAATCGCACCACGTGGGGACGACCCTCGGGGAAGGGCAGCACGCCCACGAGGTCGAGTGTGTCGGTGCGATAGAGCACCACCTGCTTCTGCCCGCAGGCGGCCACGAGCGGCGACCATGGACTCGTCGCCAGCGACGTGGAGCTATCCGGCTTCGCGGTCTTGGCGCCGGTCTCGAGCGGCAGGCGACCGGGCATCGGTGGCACGGCCGGCCGCTCGGTGGCCGGTGCTGCCATCGCCACCTCGACCCGCTTCGGTGCGACGGCAACGCTCCCCTTGGTTTCCAGCACCCCCCCGTCGATCCATGACTTCAGGACCTGCCGCTCCGCCTCCGGTATCGGCGGCGCGTCGGGGGGCATCTTCGGCTCGTCGTCGTGGTTGGCCACGCGGAACAGATGACTGCCCGCGGCGTCGCCCGGCGTGATCACCTCGCCGGAGCCGCCGCCGCGGAGGATGGAAGCGTAGCTCGTGACGTCGAGACCGGCGGTCTTCTTGTCGGGGTTGTGGCAGGAGCCGCACCGCTGCCGCAGCACCGGTAGGGCGTTGTCCACGAACGTCGGCGTGTCGGCGGCGACGGCCGGCAGCACCGAGGCCGCGAGGACGACAGCCGCCGGAACGTGGCGGACGAGCGCAAGCATGCTGGCCATGGGATATCAGTGGTTGAAGACAAACTCGCGGGAGTTGAGGACCGCCCAGAATCCGTCCTCGAGCGTCTCGCGGAGACCGGCCGGCGTGCCGGCGGTCGGGTCGGTGCCGATGATCTCCATCAGCCCCTGCGTCTCCTTCTCGGTGGGCCGACGGGTGAGCGTCCGCAGGTAGAGCTCCTCGATCACCTGCTCCGGGGAGCGTCCGGCGTCGAGCAGCTGCTTGACCACGCCCCCCTGGCGGATCTTCTGCTGGATCGTGTCGCCGTTCAGGAGGTGCAGGGCCTGCGAGAGGTTCGGCTCCATCTTCACCTCGCACGAGCAGGCGGTGGCCCGAGTCGCCCGGCCGAACGTGGTGAGGAAGTAGGTGCTCGTGTTGCCGTCGGCGATCTGCACCGCGCGGGCCCCGAGCGGCAGTCCCTTGAACTTGTTCTGCGTCGCCGTCGCGGCCGTCACGATGTCGAGCAGCACCTCGGCACGGATTCTCCGTAGGCTCCCCTTCGAGAAGTTCCGCTCGTCGCCGGCGTTGGTCTCGTTCGGCCGCGTGGACCGCTGGTAGGCATGCGAGGTGCAGATCTCACGAACGAGCTGCTTGAAGTCGTACTTCGACTCGACGAACCGCCGGGCCAGGGCGTCGAGCAGAGCCTCGTTGACCGGTGGGTTGCTCACGCGGACATCGTCGACCTCATCCACGATGCCCCGGCCGAAGAAGTGGGCCCACACGATGTTGACGAGATTGCGGCCGAAGTGCGGGTTGTCGGGGGAGGCCAGCCATGCCGCCAGCACCTCGCGGCGATCCTTGCCGGCCACGTCGGGCACGCCGCCCCCCAGGAACTTCGGCGGCACGACCCGGCCACCAACCGGGTGCTTCACGTCGCTGCCGCCCGAGTTGAAGACGATTGTCTCCCGCGGGTCCTCCCCCTGCTTGCGGCCGATCTGGGCGAAGAAGTTGGCGAAACCGTAATAGTCGTCCATCGTCCAGCGGTCGAAGGGATGGTTGTGGCACTGGGCGCACTGGATCCGCATCCCCATGAAGACCTGGGCCACATTCTCGGCGGTCTTGAGCGTGTCCCGCTCGTGCTGGAAGTAGTTGGTCGCGGGGTTCGTGAAGGTGCCCCCCTTCGCCGCGAGCAGTTCGCGGACGAGGGTGTCGATCGGCGTGTTGGCCTCGATCCGGTCCTGGAGCCAGCCGTAGTACAGGAACATCGCCTTCTCGCTGACCTGGTTCGGCACCGTCCGGACCATCATCAGCTCCGACCACTTCATCACCCACAGGTCGACGAACTCCTTCCGCTCAAGGAGCTGATCCACCAGCCGCGCCCGCTTGTCGGGATCAGGGCTCGACAGGAACGAGCGGTATTCGGCGGAGGTGGGGAGCACGCCACCGATGTCGATGCTGGCCCGCCGGAGAAACTCCTCGTCGCTGCACGGAGCCGAGGGGTTGATCCGCAGCGTGTGGAGCTTGGCATTGACCAGCTCGTCGATCCGATTCGCCGCCGCCGGTGGAGTCCATGCAAAGGCGAGGTTCTCGGGCAGGGCGATCACCTGGGAGCCCACGGTGTGGGTCTCGAAGCGGGCCATCACAAAGGCCTCGCCGCGGCCGCCGGCGGTCACGAGCCCGTCGCGATCGATCTTCGCGGAGGCGTCGTTGCTGCTGAGGAACACGGCCAGTGACGTGACGTCGCGGTCGGTGCCGTCGGCGTATCTCGCGAGCACCGTGAACTGCTGTGTGGCGGCCGGGCCGTCGAGTACGGCGGTGGGCGGGTGCAGTTCCAGGGCGACGACGGCCGGCGTGGGGCCGGGATCGTCGGCCGCCCCCCCTTCGAGCCACCGCTGCAGTGTGGCGTAGTGCTCGTCGCCGGCGGTGAGCCTCGCGCCGCCGGTGTGCGGCACGGTGGCCGTGGCCTTTGTGAGCAGGAGGCTCTCGGTCGGCACGGCCAGATTGATTCGTCGACCGGGTTGTTCGCGGGTGAGCCGCTGGTAATCGGCCGCGGGATCGAAGCCGAACAACGACAGTCGGAACCCATCCTTGCCGCGGGCCGAGCCGTGGCAACTGCCGGCGTTGCAGCCGCTCCGCATGAAGACCGGCATCACGTCGAGCCGGAAGCTCAGGTCGGGATGCTGACCAGCCCGTTCGATGTGCACCGGGATCGACACCGTCTGGTCGGCAACGGCCACCGTGACCGCCGTGTCGCCATCGGCGAGGGGAAAGAGCGTGCGGCCGTCGAGCCGAGCCTTCGTGGGGTCGTCGACGGAGATCGTCGCCGAGAGGGTCGCGTCGCGGGTGATGCCGTCGGGCTCGACGACCTGCACCACCAGCGACTGCCGATCGCGGGCGGTCGAGAGGTGCACGGCGGGCGGCGAGACGCGGAGCGTGGCGGCTTCGGCTGCGAGGCCGAGGAGTGAGACGAGCACGACGGCACCAGCAGACAGCGGTGAAAAAAGCCTTCGCTGTGAGGCGAGGATGCGCTCACGCGCATCGACGTCCCCCGCCGTCGACGTCTGCCACGGAGTGCTCGACGCCTTCGAGCAGCGGGCGAAGAGACCTCGTTTCACGGCGTGCCTCCCTTTGCCTGCTGGCGGAGTTGCTCGAGCCGCGACACGGGCTTGGCGGCCTGCTGCGCGGGAGTGGGCGTCGCGGGCTTCGGGGCCGGCTCGCCCGAGGGCTTCACGATCTTGAGTTCTACGCTGCCGGCGTTCATCCGCGCGGGCTCCCCCGCGACGGGCGTGGTCAGCTCCATGATCACCGACTTGTGGTTGCCGGGGGGGCTCTTGTCGGTCGTCGTCACCGAAAACACGAGTTCCGGCGTGTCCTTCGTGAACGTCAGCTCCGGGGCCGTCGTCTCGGGGGGCAGGCCCAGGAGTCGCGCCGTCGCCTCTCCCTCGAAGGGCCGGGAATGAGCCAGCGTGCAGGCGATCGTAGCCTGCTGGCCCTGCTCGCACGACGCCCGCTTGAGCGTGGCCGTTGTGAAGGGCTCCGCCACCTCGAGCATCACCGGTGGCGAGGCCACCCAGGCGGTGCCGTTCACGTCCCCGCCGGCGATCACGTAGACAGGCCACGTGCCGGTCGCCGCCTTGGCGTCGGCGTTGATCTGATAGATCGCCTCGGTCGCCTCGGGCGGAATCGTGATCGACGGGCTCGTCGACACGCCGCCGGGGCGGGATGGAAACTCGACCGTGACCGGCTTGTCGAAGCCCTCGGCCCGCTTGACGATCACGCGGAGATCGACCGCTCCGTTTCGCACGAGTGGCGCCTTCGGCTGCACGAGTTCGATCGAGAAGGGCACCGCCTCGACGACCGCGACGGCGAGTTTTGATACGCGGCCCGAATAGTGGACGGCGTTGTTGGGATCGCCGAGCACGAAATCGGCGGCATTCTCGAAGTGGCCGCTGATCCCAGCCTTGCCCTCGGGGTCTTCTGCGGTGACCTGCCGGGCCGTGAACGTGAGGAGCTCTCCGGCGAGCGGGGCATCGGTGGCCGCCTCGAAGACGACGGGCACCTGCACCTGCCCGGCCTTGAACGGCGGAGCGATCATCGTGACCCCAGCGGGCAGCTGGCTGCCATCGAGCAGGAGTTCGCCGTCGAAGTTGGTCCGCGTGGCGTTCACGAGGATCGCGAAGCGGTTGCCCCGCGGCACGACCACCGTCTGCCGCGTCTGCGAGAAGCGGTCGATCCGCGGGATCGTGAGGGTGAGCCGCGGCGCGGGGGCCGCGAGTTCCACGCGGTAGGTGAAGTCGGGCTGGCCGCGGCCGAGGTGGTCTTTGATGCGCATGAGATACTCGCCGTCTTCGGGCACGTCGAACCGGAAGACCGAGTCGGGCCCCTTGGCGTCGTCGTTGCCCGCCATGGTGCTGCCGTCGGCCTTGAGCACGTTGACCACGGGATCGAGGCCGGACCGCAGCCGGCGGGCGTGGCACTCCACCTCGAGGGTCTGCCCCTTCTTCGCCGCAAACCGAAAGTGATCGACGTCGCCGGGCTTCTCGACCACGCCGTGGAACGCGAGCGTGGCATCGGCCGGCGTCGCCGCGGTGGGTTCGTCGTTGGGCTCCTGCTCGAGGGCATTGCCGCTCGCCGAGATCCGGAAGGGCAGGGGGGAGGGGCAGGTGCCGCCGTCGTCGGTCGCAAACAGCCGGTGCGTGCCGCCGATCGGCATGGTGGGCACGTCGAACTCCCGCACGATCGGTCCCGATGCATCGCCGAGAAAGGTGACGGTCACCTTCTCGCCCGCCTTGCCCCCGGCGGGGTGGATGGCCGTGGGACGCGGGAACCCGCCGATGTGGAGGCGGTAGCGGGAACTGCCGTCGCCGCCATAGGAGGCTTCGCGGACCTGCACCAGGTAGCGGCCATCCTCGGGGGCGAGCACCGAGAGGATGCCGTCCTGGAGCGTGGCCGGCGAGTCATCGGCGACGGCGAGCTGAAACCCCTTGGAGTCGACGATCGAGATGTGCGGATCGAACCGGTGGCTGCCAAGCCGCAATCCCTCGATCTCCACCGAGAGCCGCTGGCCTTTCGTGAGGTCGACGGCGAAGCAATCGACATCTTCGCTGGCGACGATGCCGTGGGTGGTGTGGTCGAGCGGCATTGGCTGGGCCTTGTCGGCGGAGCCGTTGGGCTCGATCTCGTCGAGGATTGGCAGCCCGCCGACCCAGAACGACCGGTAGTCGCTGATGCCCGACGCCGTGCGGACCTGCACGATCTGCTCGCCCGCCGGGCACGACTCAGGCACGTGGATCACGGCCTTAAACGATTTCTCATCGGTGCCCGAGGTCAGCGACGTCACGGCGAGGCCGTCGTCGCCGTAGAAAAAGATTTCCTGCGCGTCGCCCAGCCGTTCACCGCGGAACTCGAGCTCACGGTCGCCGCCGCGCTGCACCCCGCGGGGAAGGATCAGCGAGAGGCTCGGCGACGAGGCGAGCGCGGACGAAGCGAGGCCCGCGAGACCCACGAGCAGCATCGCAACGCGAGTGAAGCGTAGCCGGCGTGCAGTGAGCGAAGGCCAGGATGGCCGTAGCGAACGTCCGGCGACAGGGCATGGGCAGCCCTTCACGGCCCCGGTGAACGGCATCATGCGTGCCTCAGGTGATGAGTTGCTGGACGACCTTGCCGCCGTCGACGATCTCGACCGGCCGTGCCCCCGGCGCCATCAGTTCCTTGCGGGCGTCGATCCCGAGCCGGTCGTAGACCGTGGTGGCCCAGTCCTCGACGGTGAGCGGATCGTCCTCGGGCTCGGCGGCCGTGGCGTTGCTCGATCCGTAAACGATGCCCCCCTTGATGCCCCCTCCGGCCATCACGATCGAAAACACCTTGGGCCAGTGGTCGCGGCCGGCCGTGGGGTTGATCTTGGGGGTGCGGCCGAACTCGGTGCCGACGCAGACGAGCGTGGAGGCCAGGAGGCCGCGGCGGTCGAGGTCGCGGATCAGGGTCGCGAAGCCCTGGTCGAAGGCCGGGGCCTGGCTCTTGATCCCCTTCTCGATCTTATCGTGGTGATCCCAGCCGCCGTAGGTGAGCGTCACGAACCGCACGCCCGACTCCACGAGCCGGCGGGCGAGCAGCATCCGCAGGCCGGCCGGGTTGCGGCCGTACTCGTCCTTGATGGCGTCGGGTTCCTTCTTGAGGTCGAAGGCCTCCTGCGCCTTTGCAGAACTGATCAGGCCGTAGGCCCGCTGGTAGAAGGTGTCGAGCGCGTCGAGCGAATCGCTCGTCTCCGTCTGGCGGAAGTGGTCGTTGACCACGTCGAGCATCCGGCGTCGCTTGTCGAACCGGGGCTCGTCGACGCCCTCGGGCAGGTTCAGGTCGCGGACCTTGAAGCGGCCGTCGGCCGGGTCGGCGCCGAGGCTGAAGCCCGAGTAGGCGCTCGACAGAT
>CAJBSQ010000782.1 GCA_903958265.1 uncultured Planctomycetaceae bacterium | reverse complement strand
GACGTCCACCGGGGCGCTGGCCAGCGTGATGCGGTCGCGGCCGCGGCGGGAGCGCTGCGCCTCCACCCACCAGACGCTGCCCGGATCCTGCTGGCCGAGCCAGGTCGCCACGGCGCCGGCGTGTGCGTCGAGCCGGTCGGCGAGCGACGTGAAGTCGTGCCGCTCCGCCGGGTTACCGATCGCGTCGGCGGCGGCCCGGAGCTTTCGGGCGAGCGACTGCAGCGGCTCACCGAGCGAGTTGGCGACGAGCCCCGGTTTCACGATCCGCCACGGCGGCTCGCCGCGCGACTCCATCGCCTCGCGGATCTCGGCGAAGAAGGCCTCCGCAGCCCGGCGGCAGCGGCGAACGTCGATCTCCAGATCGTGCATCCGGTAGTGCACGAGCAGCCCGCGGTGGGTCCGCTCGCTGTGGAGCTTGGAAAGCACCCGCTCCACGCCGCCGCTCGACACGCCCACTCCGAGGTGATCGCTGGCCACCGACTCGATGGTGTGGGCCTCGTCGAAGATCACGATGTCGTGTGGCGGCAGGAGGCTCGCGCCCGACCGGCGGACGGCGAGGTCGGCGAAGTAGAGCGCGTGGTTGACCACGAGCAGCTGCGCGTGCTGCATCCGCCGGCGGGCGGCGTAGTAGTGGCACTGCTGGTAGGTCGGGCAGGCGCGGCCCATGCAGTTGCCCGAGTCGCTGGCCACCTCGTCCCAGACGGCATCGGCGGGCAACGCGGGCAGGTCGGCGAGCGAGCCATCGGCGGTCTGCCTGGCCCATGCGGCCACCGCCAGCAGCTCCGCCCGTTCCCCCTCGTCGGGAAACAGGCTCCCCGACCGCTCGAGGGCGAGGGTCAGCCGACGAAGGCTCACGTAGTTGCCGCGGCCCTTCACCAGCACCGCCGAAAACTCCCGCGGCATGACAGCCGCCACCAGCGGGATGTCCTTGGTGACGAGCTGCTCCTGCAGGGCGATCGTGTGCGTCGAGATCACCACCCGCCGCGGCCGGTTGGCACCGCTCGTGGCCGCAGGCTCTTCGGCATCCCAATCGGGCTCCGCGACGGCCTGCGGCTCGGCCTGATCGGCCGTCGCCGCAAGCACGGCTGGCACGAGGTAGGCGAGGCTCTTGCCCACGCCGGTGCCCGCCTCGACGATCGCGTGCTTCCGCGCGGCGATCGCCTCGGCGACGAGGTTTGCCATCTCGATCTGCTGCGGCCGCGACTCCCATCCGGCCAGCCGGGCGGCGAGCCGCCCGCCGGGCGCCAGAACATCCTCGGGGGTCGTCATCACACCGAGTGTAGCGGCTGCTCACTCGTCCTGCCCTCAGTCAGCCCGCTCGCTGGCCGGAGGGTCGTCGGCCTCTGCGAACCAAAAGGGCAGCCGCTGCTGGCGGTCTGCCGCTCCTGGCGCGTCGGCCTCAGGGCCACCGGCACCGTGATCGGCAGCGCTGGCCAGCCGGCGCCGCACCGGATCCTGCCGCATCGCTCCGCGACGATCCTTCCGGCTCCCATGACGCCGCGCCACCTCGCGGGCCTCGGCCCGCGCCTGGGATGGGTTTCGCACGGCCGCGAGCCGCCGCTTGGCCTCCCGGACCGCGGCCGCATGGTCCACGAGCGGAGCGGGGTAGTCGCGGCCGATCACGCAGCCAGCCACGAGCTGGGCGTCGTGCGGCATCGTCCAGGGCATGTGGACGTGCGCCACGGGCACCCCCGCCAGTTCCGGCACCCAGCGGCGGATGAAGATGCCCCGCGGATCCTGCTCGATCGCCTGCTTCGTGGGATTGTAGATCCGCAGCGTGTTGATGCCGGTCGTGCCGCTCTGCATCTGCAGCTGCGACCAGTGGATGCCCGGCTCGAAATCGAGGAAGTGTCGGGCGAGGAAGAGCCCTGTCGGCCGCCAGTGGAGCCAGAGCGAGTAGCTCGCGAACGACACGAGCATCGCTCGCATCCGAAATGTCAGCCAGCCGGTGGCACGGAGGCTTCGCATGCAGGCATCCACGAGCGGAAAGCCGGTGTGGCCCGACTGCCAGGCGGCGAGCCGCTCTGCCGAGACCTCGTGTTCGCGGAGGCCGTCGGCTGCCCGCAGCATGTTGTGCCACTCGATCGCGGGCTCGTCTTCGATCTTCTGCATGAAGTGGCAGTGCCAGTGGAGCCGCGACTGCACGGCCTTGAGGCTCCGCTGCCAGGCCCTGAGTTCTGCCCGCTCCCGGGGGACGGTGGCCGTCGCGAGCGTGCTGATCACATCGAGCCGACGGGCCTCGGTCGCCTGCCAGACGCGGCGCATCGAGATCGCCCCGAAGGCGAGATGGGGACTGAGCCGCGAGCAGCTCGACGCCGCCGACAGCGGGCTGCTGATGCCGCCCGAGTAATGGCATCCGCGCCGCACCAGAAAATCATCGAGCACCTCCTCGGCCGCTACCGAGCCCCCCCGCTGACGATCTTTGGTGTCGGGGGCGAGGCCCAGATCGCGGCAGCCGAGGATGCCCGCAGACTCGAGCCGCTCCACGGCCGGCAGACCGCCCCGACCCGTGCTTCGCGGCACGAGCGCTGCCGGAGCCTCCATCCGCGCTTCCCAGAGCCGGTTCCAGCCGTTCCGCGAGGCGAGCCTCCGGACGACACCGGTCTGCGGCCGTTCGATGAACTCGACGCCCGCGTCGCGGGCCCACTGCCGCACGCGACGATCGCGGGCATAGGTCACGCCCGTGCCCGTCTCCTCGTGCGCCACCAGCAGGTGGAAGCCAGTCTCCACCCGTAGTCGTTCCAGCATGGCGACCGCCTCGCCCCGCCGCGTGACCAGCCGAATGCCGACTCGCCGCAGCGCCGGCTCGAGGTCGCTCAGGCACTCCCGCTGAAACTCCGTGTGACTCGGATCCCACTCGGGCTGCGCGAGCACCTCGGGCTCGTAGAGGAACACGGCGAACACAGCGCCACCTCGCCCGCGGGCCACCGCTTCGGAGAGCGCGGCATGATCAGCGACCCGCAGGTCACGCTTCAGCCATACACACACCGGATCAATCGTACTCATCGAGACGCCACCGAAATCTCATCGCTCATGACCACACATGCCGGGAACTGTAGGCATCGACCCGGCTGGTCAGGAGCCCGGAAGCAGTCCGGGGAACGACGCTCGCTGGCCCGGGGCTCCGCGTCTGGAAGGCGGCCCACTTCGGCCACGCCACAGACCGGAGTTTCATGGCCGCGGGGCGAGAAGGTAATGTTTCACCCGTCACGATCCTCGTAAGGAACGCAGCCGTGTCGAACCCCAACGCTCCCGAGACTCCGTCCGCCATCCCGCAGGGCAAGGCCTGGGGGGGCGTGTTCCGCGAGCCGACCGACAAGCGCGTGGAACTCTTCTCCGAGAGCGTGTCGTTCGACAGGCGACTGGCCGACGACGACATCGACGGCTCGATCGCCCACGCCCGGATGCTCGCCGACTGCGGCCTGATGACCGTGCAGGAGGCCGATGCGATCGCCCACGTGCTCGAGGAGATTCGCGGCGAGATCCATGCCGGGCGGTTCGAGTACTCGGTCGCCAAGGAAGATATCCACCTCCACATCGAGTCGGCCCTGACCGCACGGCTCGGCGACACCGGCCGGAAGCTGCACACCGCCCGCAGCCGCAACGACCAGGTGGCCACCGACCTGCGGCTGTTCTGCCGCCGGGCAATCGACCGGCTCGACCAAGGCCTCGCCGAGCTCCAGCGGGCCTTTCTCGGCTTCGCCGAACGGGAGCAGGGGCTCGTGATCCCGGGGTACACCCACCTGCGTCGGGCGCAGCCGGTGCTCGCAGCCCACCAGCTGCTCGCCTGGTGCGAGAAGTTTTCCCGCGACCGCGAGCGGCTGGCCGACTGCCGACGGCGGACGAACGTGCTGCCACTCGGCTCGGGGGCCATCGCCGGTTCAAGCCTGCCGATCGACCGCAACCACGTGAAGGAGGCGCTCGGCTTCGCGGCCGTCGCCGCCAACAGCCTCGACGGCGCCAGTGACCGCGACTTCGCCTGCGAACTGGCCTTCGTGATCGCGCTGGCGATGGTGCACCTCTCGCAGTGGGCCGAGGAGTGGATCATCTACAGCACGCAGGAGTTTGGCTTCCTGAGGCTGCCCGAGGGTTTCTGCACCGGCAGTTCGATCATGCCGCAGAAGATCAATCCCGACGTTCTGGAACTCGTGCGCGGCAAGAGCGCCCGCACCATCGGCAACGTGCAGGCGCTGCTCGTGCTCCTGACGGGCCTCCCCACGGCATACAACCGTGATCTCCAGGAAGACAAGGAGACGCTCTTCGATTCGATCGACACGCTCGAAGCGGCCCTTGG
>CAJBSQ010000781.1 GCA_903958265.1 uncultured Planctomycetaceae bacterium | reverse complement strand
GGCGACGCGACTTTTGCCGCCCCCGAGCCGGCGAACCACGGAAGTCGAATGCGCTCTCGTCGCCAACGTGTGGCCGTGCCGCCTGACAACGCCGCAATTCGGCGGCCGCGTGGCGTCAGCCTTCGCCGAGGTAGGCGTCGCGGACGCGTCGGTCGGCGGCGAGCTCGGGGCCGGTGCCCGTGAGCGTGATCCGGCCCGTCTCCAGCACGTAGCCGCGGGAGGCGAGCTTGAGGGCTGCCCGGGCATTCTGCTCGACGAGCAGCACCGCGATGCCCCGTGAAGCGAGGGAGGCGATCACCTCGAAGACCTTCGCCACGATCAGCGGTGCGAGTCCGAGCGACGGCTCGTCGAGCAGGAGGAGCTTTGGCCGGCCCACGAGCGCCCGGGCGATGGCGAGCATCTGCTGCTCGCCCCCGGAGAGCGTGCCTCCCATCTGACTCATCCGCTCCCCGAGCACCGGAAACAGCCCGCAGGCCTCGTCGATGTCGCTGCGGAGCCGGCCGCGGTCAGTCTGGGTGAATCCGCCGAGTTCGAGATTTTCGCGGACCGTCAGGCGGGGGAAAATCCGTCGGCCTTCCGGGGCGTGGCCGATTCCCAGCCGCATGATCTCATGCGGCTTCCGCCCGTTCAGTGCCGTGCCGGCGAAGCGGACTGTGCCTGCCCGCACCGGCACCACGCCCGAAATCGCCATCAAGAGGGTCGTCTTGCCGGCACCGTTGGCGCCGATCAGGGCCACGAGTTCGCCGTGATCGACGTCGACCGACACGCGATCGACGGCCCGGATGGGGCCGTACCCTGCCTCGAGATCATGGACTTCCAGGAGCGGCATCGTGCTTACGTCTCCCCGCCCAGATAGGCCTCGATCACCTTCTCGTCGCGGCGCACCTCGGCCGGCGTGCCTTCGGCGATTTTCACACCGTGATCCAACACCGCCACCTTGTCGCTCACCCGCATCACCACGTTCATGTGGTGCTCGATCAGAAGCACCGTCACACCCCGGTCGCGGATCCGCTCGACGAGCCCGGCAAGATCGGCCGTCTCCGCCGGATTCATGCCCGCGGCCGGCTCGTCGAGCAGCAGGAGCGTGGCCCCCGTGGCGAGCGCCCGGGCGATCTCCAGACGGCGCTGATCGCCATAGGGAAGCTGGCCCGCGATCCGGTTCGCCTCGCCACTCAGGCCGACGAACGCGAGTTCCTCCAGGGCCCTGACCTGGGCCGTCGACTCCGCCCGCCGATTGGCCGGCGTGCGAAACAGCATCGCCAGCACGCCTCCGGGGATCGTCCGGTCGAGGCCAATGAGCACGTTCTCGAGCACGGTCATGTTCGAAAAGAGCCTAATGTTCTGGAATGTCCGGGCGATGCCTGACTGGGCCACGACATGCGGCGACCGGCGACCGCGATTCCAGACGGCGAGCGTGCCGGCGGTGCCCAGCAGCCAACCGAAGAGCAGCCCGGCGATGCACCGCCACCGGACCCGCGACTTGCCGGCCGCGAGGCGGTCGAGCACCTCCTCCTTGATCGCCAGCTTCTCCGGCGTCCACGTGGCACCGGTCCGCTCCGAATCGGTGGCGTCGGGAATCGTGCCGGGCCCCGCCCTGAGGGCGGTCACGGCGGCCTGGAGTTCGTTGCGGACCGCACGGGCCTCGTCGAGATTTCGCTTGATCGCCAGCACGTCAGACCCGTCGGCGCTGACCACCCGCCACTTGCCCGCCATCTGGTCGATCGCCAGTTCTGCCCGAAAGTAGCCCCGCAGGCGGTCGACGGCGCCGGAGAGGGTGAAGGGCTCTCCGGTGATCATCCCCCGCTTCACCACGGCCATCCAGAGGCGATCGACGTCCACCGCGGCCGCGGCCAGCAGCAGCCCCGTGAGCAGTCCGATCCCGAGGGCCGACCAGAACACGCGGGGCGTAAACGCCCGCTCCAGCCGCCGGCCCATGAATCGCACCGTGCCGGAGGTCGGCGAGTAGATGCCGCTGATGCAGTTGAAGGCGGTCGTCTTCCCGGCACCGTTGGGGCCGATCACCGAGACCACGCTGCCGGCCGGAACCTCGAGGTCGAGTTCCGACACGGCCACGAGCCCGCCGAAGCGGATCGTCAGCCGATTCACGTCGAGCAGCGGTTGGCCGCCGAGCGGGGGGACGGAGCCGGGCGTGGCCGCACGGGACTGGCTCATGGGTGCGCCTCGTGAAGTTCGGCAGCCAGCCGCCGTGACGGCACCAGCCCCTCGGGGCGATATCGCATCACGAGCACCAGAGCCAGCCCGAAGATCGCCAGCCGCCAACCGCTGAACGACAGCAGGCTCGACCCAGACGGATTGATATTCCACTGCTGGATCGCAGAATCGGCCCACGGCGCCAGCACGGTGTCGAAGCCCACCAGCAGCGCCACGCCGAGCAGGGTTCCCGGGATGCTGCCCAGACCACCGAGGATCACCGCGCAGAGCACCATGATCGACCGGTTGAAGTCGTAGGCGTTGGGGTCGGCCGTGGTGGAGAGGCTGGCCGCGTAGAGGCAGCCCGCCAGGCCTGCCACGGCCGATGACATCGCGAAGGCCGAGAGTTTCACCCGGGTCGCCGAGATGCCCATGGCCGATGCGGCGAGTTCGTCCTCCCGCACGGCGACCCAGGCCCGCCCCAGCCGTGAATGCTCGAGCCGCCGCATCGCCACCACCACGCCGGCCAGGGTCACGAGCGCCAGGTAATAGAACCACCGCGGATCGATCGCGAAGGCGAGGCCGAGGTTGATGCCGCCGACCGTGAGTCCCGCCCCGGGGGGTGGCACCGGGTTGAGCCCCTTCATGCCGCCGGTGATCTGCTCGAGGTTTCGCAGCGTGACCTTCACCACCTCGCCAAAGCCGAGGGTGACGATCGCGAGGTAGTCGCCCCTGAGCCGCAGCGTCGGGGCCCCGAGGGCCAGGCCGATGCCGGCCGTCGCCAGAACGCTGACCGCCGCCGCGGTCACAAACCGCATCTGAAACGGATACATCGGCACCGTGAGGATGGCGAACAGATAGGCCCCGATCCCGAAGAAGGCCGCGATCCCCAGATGCACCAGGCCGGTGTAGCCGACCATCACGTTCAGCCCGAGCGCCAGAATGCAGTAGATGAAGAGCGTGGTCACCTGGCCGCCGAGCGCCCCGCCGAGCGCCGGAACGACCAGCGGCGCCACTGCCAACACCACCAGTGCGACCAGATCCCAACGCTCGCGGACGAACGCGAGCACGCGGTCGCGGAGCGGCACCGCCCCGGTTGCGTCGCGCGTCGTGTGATGCTGCCCCGTCATTTCACACCTTCTCCTTCGTGCCCCGGCCCAGCAGGCCCTCGGGGCGGAAGACGAGAATCACGATCAGGATGGCGAACACGATCGCCCCGGTCCACCGCTCGCCCACATACGCGCTCGATAGCGACCGCACGAGGCCGATGACGAGGCCGCCGACCACGGCCCCGGGAATGCTGCCGATCCCGCCGAGCACAGCGGCGGTGAAGGCATACAGGCCGTTCTGAAAACCCATCTGGAAGCCAATGGTGTTGATGTAGAGGCCGTAGATCACGCTCGCAGCGCCCCCCAGAAAGCCCCCTACGAAGAACGTGAACGCGATCACCCGATCCACGTCGATTCCCACGAGCGCCGCGGCAGCGGGATCCTGCGACACCGCCCGCATCGCCTTTCCCAGCCGGGTCGACTTCACGAGCAGCGACAGCGCGAGCATCAGCGGCACCACCACCACCAGCACCAGCAGATCCTTCGCGGTGAACTGCAGTCCCTCGCCAGCCAGCAGGTTCGTGGCCGGCAGCAGTTCGGGAAACGACCGATCGGACGGGCCCAGCCAGAAGAGTCCGACATTCATGAAGATGAAGGAGACGCCGATCGCCGATACCAGCGGCGCGAGCTTTGGAGCGTTTCGCAGCGGACGGTACACGATCCTGTCGACCACCACGTTGAGCCCGCCGCAGAACAGGCCGCAGAGCACCACGAGCAGCGCCACCCCCAGCCACGTCGCGGCCATGCCACCGCCGGCCATGCCGAACGCCGACACCAGCGAGAGCGCCAGGCAGGCCCCCAGCATGATCAGGTCGCCATGGGCGAAGTTGATCAGCCGAATGATGCCGTAGACCATCGTGTAACCGAGAGCCACCAGGGCCACGAGAGCCCCATTGGTGATCCCGATCAGGCATTGCTGGAGGAAGAACTGCATGGCTCACCGGCCGCGTCAGGGTGCCGCGACGGCCTCCTCGGCGGCGTCGAGGATCTCCTCGAACTCGAACTTCCCCCCCTTGACCACGCTCACCGTGAGGGTCTTCATCGTCGTGTCGCCGTTGGCATCGAAGCCCCAGCGACCCAACGCCCCGTCGAAGTCGCGGATCGCCAGGGCCTTGTCGGTGATCGCCCGCCGGTCCTTTGTGCCCGCCTCGCGGATGGCGCTCAGGGCCACGCAGGCCGCCTCATAGCCGTAGACGGCGTAGGCCTCGGGGATTTCCCCATACATCTTCCGGTACCGCTCGACGAACTCGCTGCCCTTCCCGGTCAGCTTCTCCGGAGGCAGCCCGCCGAAGGTCACGAAGCACCTGCCCTCGAGATTCGCAGCCCCGGCCGAATCGATGAACACCTGCTCCCGGCAGCCATCGGGCACCATCAGGATCCCCGTGATCCCGGCGCTGACCATGTCTTTGGCCAGCTGCCCCCCCTTGCTCTGCGTGGTGCCGCCGAAGTACACGAGATCCGGATTCGCAGCCTTCACGCTGGCCATCAACGACTTGAACTCCTGCGCCTTCGCGTCGATCGAATCGTGGCCGAGCACCTCGATCCCAACCTCGCGGCAGCGCTCGTCGAAGAGGTCCGCGATCCCCTTTCCGTAGACCTCGCTGTCGTCGAGGATGTACACGGTCTTCACTCCCCGCTTCTTCGCCCAGTCGGCCGACAGCGGACCCTGCAGGTCGTCGGCGGGCACCACGCGGCAGTAGTTCAACCGCCCCGTCGGCCGGTAGATCTGGGGTTCGCCGGGGGCACCAAGCCCGGGCTTGGTCAGCCCAACGGCGGTATTGGCGGGCGACACCATCAGCAGGTCGCCCAGGTTGAGGATCGGCATCGACACCTTCGCGGCCCCGGAGTTGAAGGTGCCGATGTAGGCGACCACGTCGGGATCCTGCAGGGCGCGGCGGGCGTTGGCCGCCTCGGCCTCGCTCGTCCACTGCCCGGCGGCGGCGGTCGAATCATCGAGGTCGAGGTATTCGATGCGAAACGGTCCCACCCGGCCGCCGGCCTCGTCGACCGCCATCCGGATGCCCCGCACGATCGTGTCAGACTGCTGCTTGGCGCTGCCGGTCCGCGGCAGGCTCGACACGATCTTGACGAGCGTCGGGTCGGCTGGCCGGCAGCCGCTCGTCGACAGGACGATCACCGAGACGATCGCGACGAAGAAGACCACCACCAAGGCTCGGATGCGGATGTTCATGGGCATGAATGTAGGAGTCGCGGCAAAACCGCGTCAAACCCGCCCTTTCGCCACCAGCCGCCAGCCGCGGTGAATCCGCGCGTTGCGGAAGTCCTCGGGGATCGTGCGATTGGTGATCTCGCGGATCTCGTAGAGCGCAGCCAGCCGCTCGACGTCGAGATGAAATCGCCGGAAGTTCGTCGAGAAATAGACGACGCCCCCAGGCACCAGATTCCGCGCCACCAGTTCCAATAGTTCGGCGTGGTCGCGCTCGACGTCCCAAGGCGTCTCGCTCCGGGCCGACCGCGAGAAGGTGGGCGGGTCGACGACCACGAGATCAAACGGCGGCTCGCCCCGGCGGCCCCGGTGCTCGAGAAAACCACGAGCCTCGTCGCGGACCGTGCGGTGCCGCCCCGCATCCTTGAAGGCGTTCCGCGAGAGGTTCGTCCTCGTCCAGTCGAGGTAGGTGTTCGAAAGGTCCACGCTCGTGGTCTCCACCGCCCCGCCGGCGGCCGCGTACACCGAGAAGCTGCCCGTGTAGCAAAACAGGTTCAGAAACCGCTTGCCGGCCGCCTCGTCCCGGACCAGCGCCCGGGTCTGCCGGTGGTCGAGAAACAGCCCGGTGTCGAGGTAGTCGGAGAGGTTCACCTCGAACTCCAGTCCCCCTTCCTTCACCGTCAGCAGTGTCTTGCGGGCATCGAGCTTCTGGTACTGCCCGCCGCCGCGCTGCCGCCGCCGCACCTTGAGAAATGTCTGGTTGGGAGGCACGCCCAGTTCGTCCGCCGCCGCCTCGATCATCCGGTCGAGCCAGACGTCGTGCTCGATCTCGGTCCGCTCGTGCGGCCGGTCATACTCGGAGGCATGCAGCCAGCCCGCGTACCAGTCGATCGCCAGCGGGATTTCCGGGATGTCGCGATCGTAGATGCGGAAGGCCTCGATGCCCTGACGCCGGGCCCACTTCGCAAGGTGCTTGTATCGCTTGGCAAGCCGGCGGCGGAAGTCGCCGATCTGGTCGGCAACGGCCCGGGTGCGCGGCCGGCTGGGCGCAGCGTCGGGGACGGGCGTTGTGGTGGACTCAGAGAGCGCGACTCCGGGTGCGACGACGGCGCCGGGACGGTCGGAGTCTCCTCGCCGGGATCTTTCGCCGTCAGGTCGCTTGGAGCTGCCTTCCTCCTCAGGGCGAAATCTCCAAGGCTCGTCGAGCTCCGCCCGATCCCGGCTGGCGTCGGTGACGGTTTCAGAGGGAGCGGTTTCAGAGGGAGCGGTTTCAGAGGGAGCTGGAGCTGGGGCTGGAGCTGGGGCGGAGGGTGGGAGTTGGGTCTGGTTTTCCGTCTCGAGGGAAGGTCTGGATGGTGGGGAGGGTGTCGCCCGTTCGCGGAGCGTGAGTTCGAGCAGCCGGCAGGGGATCGGGCCGTTCATCAAGGGGATGCGGTACACGGGGCGAAGGCCGAGGTGCGTCGCCGCGGGCGTGTCGGCGGCGAGGATTGCGGCCCGCCAACCGCCGCACCGGGCCACCAGCCAGTCGCCCAGGCGGCGAAACAACGCGCTGGCACGGGGCAGCGGCAGACGTTCGCCGTACGGAGGATTCGTCAGCACCAGGCCGGCAGCGGCCGCGGGCCGCACCTCCTCGAAATGCCGCTGTTCGATCGCGATCGACCCGGCCACGCCCGCCGCTGCCGCACAGGCCTGCGCCGCCTCCACCGCCCGCGGATCGAGGTCGCTCGCGGCACACTGGCCAGCCGGCTGACAGACGCGTGCCTCCAGGTCGGCCATGAGCCGTCCGACGAGGGGCTTGTCGCAGTCGCGAAATCGAAAGAAGCCGTGCGCCGTGCGGCGGGCCCGCCAGAGACCCGGCGCCATGCCCGCCGCGATCGTCGCAGCCTCGATCACGAGCGTGCCGGAGCCGCACATCGGATCGAGAATCGGCTCTCCCGTGGTGGCATCGCCCGTCGCACCCGGCCGCCACCAGCCCGCGATCGCGAGCATCCCGGCGGCGAGCACCTCCGAGAGTGGCGCCTCGACCTCCCCCATCCGCCAGCCCCGCTGGTGGAGCGAGCGGCCGGCGGCGTCGCGGAAGATCGTTGCCACGTCGCCGACGAGGTGCAGCGCCAGCCGCAGCGTCGCCCCGCGGAGCTGCACGCTCGGCCGCCTGCCGCTCGGCGTCCGCAACTGGTCCACCACGGCGTCCTTGATGATCTGCGCCGCGTAGAGCGAGTGGGTGAGAAACGTGTCGTGGATCGCGGCATCGACCCGGAGGGTGTCGGAAACCCTCAGCTGCTCCGTCCAGTCGATCTCCTGCATCGCCCGATACAGAGTGTCCGGCGAATCGACCCGAAACCTCCCCAGAGGCTCGAGCACCCGGATCGCCACGCGGCTCTCGAGCACCGCCCGATAGAGCGTCTCTCGCTCGCTGCCAGGCTCCGCCGAAAACTCGATCGTCCGCCGGCCGATCCGCAGGTCGCGGGCCCCGATGGCCTCGAGCTCGCGGGCCAGCACCCACTCGAGCCCATCGAGCGTCCGCGCAGTGAACCGAGCAGGCTCATCGGCCTGGGGTGCGGGCAGCGGACGAGGACCCGGGGGAACGTTCGGGAAAATGGCGGTGCTCATGCGTGGAGACGACTCTACCCGCGACGCCCGGCGGGAACCATGAAGGCCCGTCGGCTCCGCTCGTTCCGCTTGCCACGCCGCCGCGTGGCACGGTAAGACCCGGGAGACACCGATGCGACGCCTCTTCACCACACTCGCCGGCACCGGCCGCAAGGCCGGCCTCGTGCCGCGGCAGTTTCGCCGCGACGGCGTGATCTTCATCCACGTGCCGAAGTGCGCGGGCTCGGCGCTACTCGACGCCTACCTGGGCTATCAAACGGGCCACGTCACCGCGCAGGATTACCACGACGCCGACCCGGCCTTCTTTCGTTCGGCCTACGTGTTCACGTTCGTCCGCAACCCGCTCGCCCGGTTCGTGTCGGCCTACAACCACATCCAGACCGACGATCTCTGGCCCTACCTCCCGGAGATGCGAAAGATCGTCGACCGACACGGCAGCTCGGTCTCGGAAGTGGCCGCCTCGCTCGGGCCAGACTCCGATCTCCTGCGGCTGCCATGGTTCGCCCCGCAGCACACGTTCCTCGATCTCGGGTCCCGCGGGCTGCCCGCCGTGAACCGGGTCTTCAAGACAGAATCGTTCTCGGCCGACCTGGCAATCCTGCTGGCCGAGATGCCGCTGCGGCTGCGGCCGCTCGCGGAGGTCAACCGCCGTGGCGAACGGGATTCCGACCCGACCGCCGGCCTCTCCGCCGACGCGGTCGCCACGCTGCGGCGGATCTACAGCCGCGACTTCACGCTCTTCGGCTACTACTGACTATCTGTCGCTCGCCTCGCGGCCAAAACCTGCGTGCCGAACCGCGTGACCGGTGCCACCATCACGACCCTCACCGCCGCGGGGCGGAAGCGGGAAAAATTGCATCGTGATCCGTGACACGCGGCCATGACGCGGCAACTCATCTCTCGACAGCCGGGGCCGGCGGAGGGCCCGGTGCAGACGAGACCTCTTTCAAGAAAGTCGAACACTCATGGACTCCCAGATCATCAGCCTGATCATCAGCTGGACCGTAAGCCTCATCGCCGGCGGCGCGGGCGGCACCATCGTCGGAGCGCTGGTCAAGAACCGGAACCTCAGCCCGATGCTCAACACCGTCCTCGGCGCCGTGGGCGGCGGCCTCGGCGGCAAGGTGCTCCCGATGCTGATCCCCGCCATCGGATCGCTCGTCGGCGGTACGGACAGCCTCGTTGGCACGGGCGGCCTGTCGGCAATCGTCGGCGCCCTGCTGCCGCTGATCGTCGGCTTCTTCAAGAAGCCCGCCGTCGCTGCCTGAGCACGGCACGCGAGCACGCTGGAATCACGCCGGCCGAGGGGAGCCTCTCCCCTCGGCCGGTCGGCTGCCACCAGCGCGACACGAGCACGGGGCAGCCCCGAGCCATCACCGCGCAACGCCCGCCACTGCTCAGCGGGACGAAGCGACCGACTCGGGAAACCGGTCCTGGATGGGCTGCACCGACAGCGGCGACGTCCGCATCCCCTCCATCGCTCGCACGCAGGCCTCGGCCGCCGGCAGCGTCGTGATGCAGGGCACGCCATAGAGCACGCTCGCCGCCCGGATGCGGCCCTCGTCGGTTCGCGCCCCCTTGCCTCGCGGCGTGTTGAAAATCAGCTGCACGCGACCATCGATCAGGTGGTCGATCAGGTTGGGATGCCCCTCCTGGAGCTTCTTCACCACCTCGACCGGGATTCCGGCGGTGGCGAGTTCACGGGCCGTCCCCGACGTGGCGATGAGTTCGAAACCGAGGGCCAGCAGCCGCCGAGCGAGGCTCTTCATCGCCTCCTTGGCCTGTATGCTCGCCACGCTCAGGAAAATCCGTCCCTTCTCGGGCAGGAGGATTCCGGCGGCGATCTGGCTCTTGGCAAAGGCGATCGCAAAGGTGTCGCTCACCCCCATCACCTCGCCCGTGCTCCGCATCTCGGGGCCCAGCGCGATGTCGACTCCGGCGAACTTCACGAACGGAAACACGCTCTCCTTCACGCTCACGTGCGCCGGCACCGGATCGGCGACGATCCCCTGCTCCGCCAGGGTCATGCCAGCCATCACCTTCACGGCCACCTTTGCCACCTGGAGACCCGTCGCCTTGGCAACGAACGGCACCGAGCGGCTGGCTCGCGGGTTGACCTCGATCACGTAGAGCGCCTGGCCGCTCGTGCCGTCCTCGCCGGCCTCCTTCTTGACCGCGAACTGCACGTTCATCAGGCCCACCACGCCGAGGCTGCGGGCGAGCCCCGCGGCGGCGGTCTTGATTTCCGCGATCATTTCCGGCGAGAGGCTGTGGGGCGGGATGCAGCAGGCCGAGTCACCGGAGTGCACGCCCGCCTCCTCGATGTGCTCCAGCACGCCCGCGATGATCACGTCCTTCCCGTCGCAGATGCAGTCGACGTCGACCTCGATCGCATCCTCGAGAAACCGGTCGATGAGCACCGGCTGCCCCTGGGCCACGGCGAAGGCCTCGGCGACGTACCGCTCAAACTGGGTGTTGTCGTAGCAGATCTCCATCGCCCGGCCGCCGAGCACGAAGCTCGGGCGAACGAGGCTCGGATAGCCGATCCGGGCCACCTCGCGCCGGGCCTGCTCCAGCGTCCGTGCGATGCCGCTGGCCGGCTGCTTCAGGCCGAGCCGGTCGAGCAGTTCGCGGAACTTCTCTCGATCCTCCGCCATGTCGATCGTGTCGACCGTGGTGCCGATGATCGGCAGCCCGGCCGATTGCAGGGCCCGGGCGAGATTGAGCGGCGTCTGCCCGCCGAGCTGCACGATCACGCCGTCCGGCTGGATCCGGTCGGCGATGTTGAGCACGTCCTCGCAGGTCAGCGGCTCGAAGAAGAGCATGTCGCTCGTGTCGTAGTCGGTGCTCACGGTCTCGGGATTCGAGTTGACCATCACGCTCTCGATGCCCATGTCCCGGAGCGCGAAGCTGGCATGGCAGCAGCAGTAGTCGAACTCGATCCCCTGACCGATCCGGTTGGGGCCACCGCCGAGGATCATCACCCGCTTGCGGCCCGGTTCCTTGGGCCGCGTCTCGTCCTCCTCCTCCCAGGTCGAGTAGTAGTACGGCGTCTGCGCCTCGAACTCGGCGGCACACGTGTCGACCGACTTGTAGGTGGCGATGATGCCCCGCCGCTTCCGTTCGCCGCGGACCTCGAGCTCCGACGAGTCGAGCATCACGGCAAGCTGCCGGTCGGAAAACCCCGCCTGCTTGGCCATCCGCAGCGTGGCGTCGTCGACGGCCGCCAGGCTTCCGAGCGTCCGCAGGAGACTCTCGATCTCGACGAGCTGCTGGAGCTGGTCGAGAAACCAGCGGTCGATCGCGGTCGCCTCGTGGATCTCATCCACCGTGAGGCCCGCCTTGACGGCGTACCGCAGGTACCAGACGCGGTCGGGATCGGGCGTGGCGATCCGGGCGCGAATGTCGTCGATCGACGGCTCGGCGGGGGTGCCCCAGAGGTCCTTGGAGTCGCAGCCAAAGCCGAACGAGCCCACTTCCAGACCGCGGAGCGCCTTCTGGAAGGCCTCCTTGAACGTCCGTCCGATCGCCATCGTCTCACCGACGCTCTTCATCTGCGTGGTCAGGCGATTGTCGGCCTCGGGAAACTTTTCGAACGCGAATCGAGGCACCTTTACCACCACGTAATCGATCGAGGGCTCGAAACAGGCCATCGTCTTCCGCGTGATGTCGTTGGGCAGCTCGTGGAGCCGCCAGCCGACCGCGAGCTTGGCGGCGATCTTGGCGATTGGGAAGCCGGTGGCCTTGCTCGCCAGCGCCGAGGAGCGGCTCACCCGCGGGTTCATCTCGATCACGATCATCCGGCCGTTCTCGGGATGCACGGCGAACTGGATGTTGGAGCCGCCGGTCTCGACGCCGATGGCCCGGATGACCGCGAAACTCGCGTCCCGCATCCGCTGGTACTGCTTGTCGGTGAGCGTCATCGCCGGAGCCACGGTGATCGAGTCACCCGTATGCACGCCGCAGGGATCGAAGTTTTCGATGGAGCAGATCACGACGGCGTTGTCGTCGGCGTCGCGCATCACCTCCATATCGTATTCCTTCCAGCCGAGAATCGATTCCTCGACGAGCACCTCGCCCACGGGCGAGAGGTCGAGGCCCCGCTGGACCTTGGTGTCGAACTCCTCGCGGTTGTAGGCCACGCCGGAGCCCGAGCCGCCGAGCGTGAAGCTCGGCCGGATCACCGCCGGCAGCCCGACTTCGGCGAGCACCTCGCGGGCCTCGCTCAGGCCCCTCACGATCCGGCCCCGGCAGGTCTCGAGGCCGATCTTCTGCATCGTGGCCTTGAAGATCTCGCGGTCTTCGCCGCGGCGGATCGCCACGGCCTTGGCTCCGATCATCTCCACGCCGTGCTTGGCGAGCACGCCATGCTTCTCCAGTTCCATCGCCAGATTGAGGGCCGTCTGGCCGCCGAGCGTGGGCAGCACGGCATCGGGCTTCTCGGCCTCGATCACCTTCTCGAGCGTCTGCCAGGTGAGCGGCTCGATGTAGGTTCGGTCGGCCGTGCCCGGGTCGGTCATGATCGTGGCCGGATTCGAGTTCACCAGCACGACCCGGTAGCCGTCCTCGCGAAGCGCCTTGCAGGCCTGGGTGCCGGAATAGTCGAACTCGCAGGCCTGGCCGATGACGATCGGGCCGGATCCGATCAGGAGGATCGTGTGCAGGTCGTCGCGACGGGGCATGGAGGTGCTCTGAGGGGGCGGGCAAAAAAATCTCCCGAAGGTAGCATCCGCCCGGGCCGGCCATCAATGAACGGCTACAATCCCCGGTCGTCGCGGCGCTCCGTCCGTCGTTCGCTCCCCTCGCCCTTCAGGACTTCCGCCCATGTCCGTCGCCACTCCCGCCCTCGACACCTGGCGTGATACGCTCCCCGATGAACTCAAAGACATCCGGCTGAACCTCTCTGCCGTGCTGACGGGCGAGAACCTCCAGCCGGCCCAGTCGCTGGGCGTCGCCCTGGCGGCGGCCCGCTTCGTCCGCTCGAAGAACCTGACCGATGCCCTGGAATCCGACATTCGGGCCGGCCTCGGCGAGGTGGCGGCGGCGGTGATTTCCGACGCGCAGGCCGCGGCGGGCCTGATGGCGATGAACACCGTCTACTACCGGTTTCGCCACATGCTCGGCAAGGAGAGCTACGAGGCCCGCTCCCCGCGGCTGCGGATGAGTCGCATGGCCCAGCCGGCCACGAGCAAACTCGATTTCGAACTCATGAGCCTCGGCTGCGCGGCGCTCGCCGGCTGCGAGCTGTGCATCAAGAACCACGAGGCGAGTCTCCTGCATCTTGGCGCGAGCGAGGATGCCTGCCACGACGCGGTGAGGATCGCCGCCGTGATCAACGCGGCCGCTGGTGGGTGCGGATAGCGCGGCTCCCGGCGAGGGGCTTCTACGTCGGGCTCGCCCGCGGGCCGGCGAGTTCGTGCAGATACTCGAGCGTGTAGATGCCGCTTGAATGGCCGTCGGAAAAATCGATCGAGTAGGCGTATTGCCCGACGGGCTGCATGCCGACGATCTGCAGCGGCGCGATCTCTGCCGGCGCAAGCACGGTCAGCAGCGGCGGAGCCTGCGGGGCCGCCCGCTTCTCGCGGCAGGTCGCGCAGGGGCAGGCGTCCCGCAGCAGCCTCGCGGTGTAGACCGCCTCCGTGCCGTCGCTCCACGTCATTTCAACCGCCGCCGGCGATCGCGGGTCGGCCCGGCGACGAATGGCGGTCGGGACGGGCTGGCTCATGCGTCACCTCGTGAATGGTCGCGGTGGTCGATGAACCGCCGCCCCTTGCCCTCGAACCGCGGCAGGCTCCCGATGGGAACCGCCGTCACGGCCACCCGCAAACCCAGCCGCACCTGCAGTTCGCGGGCCACGCGCCCCGGGTCGTCGAGGCGATCCTCGATGGCGAGCAACAGTTCATCGAGACTCTCCCGCGTCGACGCCGTGAGTTGATGCTCTACCACCTCCGGAAAGCCGCGGACGATCTCGTCGATCGCGTGCGGAAACACGTTCACGCCGCGGATCACGAGCATGTCGTCGGTACGGCCGAGGATGCCGCCATCGAGGCGGGCCCAGCCGCAGGCGCCGGCGGCGATGTCGGCGTCCGAGGCCCAGGTGGGTCGAACCACGTCGCCGGTGCGGTAGCGGATCACGGGCGCGCCGGTGCGGCCGAGCGTGGTGAGCACGAGTTCGGCCAGTTCGCCGACCTCCGCCGGACCGCCGGAAGCGAGCGAGAGAAACTCCGGATGAAACCAGTCTTCGATCACATCGAGCCCGTCACCACGCGGGTCGCCCACACCCCACGGGCCCACCTCGGTGGCGCCGGCATGATCGAGCACGTCGGCCGACCAGGCCGCGGCGATCCGCCCGCGGGTGGCCGTCACGGAACCCCCCGGTTCGCCGGCCACGATCACCAGCCGCACGCCGAGCCCGGCCGTGTCGATCTTGGCGTCTGCCGCCACCTCCGCGAGATGCAAGGCGTAGCTCGGCGTGGCGAGCAGCACGGTCGCACCGAGGTTTCGGATCAGCTCCAATCGCGCGAGGCTCGTCAGCCCGCCGGTGGGAATCGCCATCACGCCCCGGGCGACCGCGGCGTCGAAGCCG
>CAJBSQ010000780.1 GCA_903958265.1 uncultured Planctomycetaceae bacterium | reverse complement strand
GGGTTCTCGGGCTCCCGTTCCGGCCGGTCGATGCCCTCGGGCCTCGGGCCCATGGGCATCAGGGCCGCAGGGTCGGTGGCGTCGGGCAGCACGGCCACCCCGGCGATCGCCCGCAGGTCTTCGAGGGGGAGCACCGCAGGCTTTGTTCGCTTGGAAAGCTCGGCCACCAGCGGCCTGGCGAGCAGCGGAGCGGCCGGCGCCGTGGCGATCTTCACCTGCTGCGGCCGCCAGGGGTCGATCGCGAGGGCAAGCTCGCCCCCCTTTCGCACGGTATCCGCTGGCGGCTTCTGCACCGCGTCGATGTGCTGCACGGTCGCGGCGCTGAGTTGCGTCACCGCCTCGGGTGTCTCAGTGCTCCGCACCGACTTGATCCGCAGGGCGTTGATCCCATTCCAGAGCAGCACCAGCCCGATGAGGCCCACCAGGCCCACGACGAGCTTTTCCGCGTGGTTGAGCAGGAAGCCGAGGATGGCCTGCTTGTCGAACTTCAGGCTGGGTCGCTTCATGCGCCGCCCTCCCCGGCCGGGGCCTCGCCGCCGCCGATCGTGTTTTTGTCGGGCTGCGGTGCGAGACCGACCGTGCCCCGAAGTTCCACCAGGATGTCGTGGGGCCGCATGCCGGAGGAATCGCCCGCGGGCGACGGTGCGGACAACTCACCCCGCCCGAAGCCTCCTCCCATTCCGCCACCCCCGCCCGTCTGCTGCGCGGGATTGATGCGCACCTGCCGGACGTCGATCGGCACTGCCGCCGACGCGAGGTCGGCCAGCACGCTGTCGAGTTTTCGCTGATCCATGGTCATCCGCAGCACGAAGGGCATGAGATGCACCATCTTCGCGGCGGGCAGGGCGCCGAGTTCGGCTGACGTGAGCGGTTTGCCGGAGAAGTCGACGTAGATCCACTCCTTGAGGGCGTCGTCTGGCGACACGGCCACGGCCGCTGCTGGATCGCCCCCTTCCGGAGGCGCTCCAAACTCGCTCCCGGGCGTCGCCCCGGGGCCGCTGACGCCGCCGAATCGCGGGTTCGCGGGCCGGCCCATGGCCCCGGCGCCGCCTTCGCCTCCCATGCCCATGCCCATGTCGGGGGGCGGCATGCCTTCCATGCCCTGTTCACCGCCGCCGGGTGCCGGGGCCGCCATTTCAATCCGGCCGGCACCCTGGCCACCCGGCTGATCCTCAGCCGCCGGGTAGCCCACGGCGAGCTGCTGCACCGCCGTGATCGGCGAGTTGAAGGCGCCCGCGGCACCGGCGTTGGCTTTCTTGATCACATCACAGAGCAACCCATACACCCAGAGTTCCTCCTGCGCGAGCACGACCTGTGTGGTCGATGGCGGCTTCTCCCAGCGAAACGACTCGAACAGCCGCTTCTGATCCTCGGCCGCCCAGCTGACCAACGCGTTGGAGCCCGCCACCCCTGCCATGCCTGCCGGATTCGGCCGCGGTCCGAACTCGCCTCCCGGGCCGGGCCGCGGTCCAAACTCGCCGCCGAATCCGCCGCGCGGGCCAACGCCCTCGCCACCGACACCGGTCGGCCCCGCGCCCTCGAGCATGAAGTCGTCTGCCCCCATCCGGGCCGGCAGTTCGCGGACGAGTTCCGGAACGGTGTTCTGGTAGCGAAGCAGGAATGCCCGATTGAGCGTGCCCCCCGGCTTGAGCGTGCCGACCGCCTTCACGAAGTCGTCCCCGAGTTTCGCCGGCCAGGCGTGCAGGAACTGCTGGTCGTTCCAGAACTTCTCCCACTCGGCAAAGGTTTCTTCTCGAATCTTCCCCGTCTGCGCCTCGACGGTCTCCGACCAGCCCTCGTTGGGATGGTCAGGGATCCCCTGAACACCCTTGAGCGCCGACACCCGGCTTTCGATCTGCGACCGCTGGCCGGTGATCAGCGTGTCGAGGCTCGCCGTGCCCTGGTAGAGCATCGGCAGGAGCACCAACGGCACGATCGCCGCGAGAATCCAGAAGTGGTACTTCGCGACCGCCGCGGCGTAGGGACGGATGTTTTCGGGGAGTTGGGGCATGGGGCTGGAGCCTATTGGGCGACGGTTTCCATTCCCGCCGTTGGCGGCGGCGGTGGGAGTTTCGAGCCGGGCGTGGTCGGCCGCCAGCTGAACTGCAGAATGAAATCGTAACGCTTGAGATCCACGGTGCCGGTGTCCGTGCCGGTGCCAGACGGCCCGCCATCGAAGCCCG
>CAJBSQ010000779.1 GCA_903958265.1 uncultured Planctomycetaceae bacterium | reverse complement strand
TGCCTGCCGGAAGAGTCATCCTCGGATCGACAAAACCCGCTGATCGTCAGCCGATGTTGAATATAACGGGTTCGGTGCACGGCGGCAACATTTATTACGTGTCTCCATGGCGGGCGTGACGCCGCTCATCCGGATACGATCCGCCTCGCGCACCGTGTCTCAGCCGAGTCTTTCGATGGACCATGCCACTCTTCGCCGTTGCCGCTCGCTCTGCCCCATTCCCTTCGCCATCATGGTCGTGGCGTTGATCGCGGCCCCCTCGCCGGCCGGCGAACCCCGGCCGCGGACGTTCCTCGTCGGTGACGTGCGGATCGATGTGGTGACCACCGCGGTCGACCCGCCGGCGACCACAGCGGCGGACGGCGGGCCGGCCGTGGCCCTCGTGAGCGTGCACGACGACGAAGACACGGCCGTCGAGGCGGCCCGCGAGGTGCTCCGCGACCGCGGCGGAACGCTTGTTGAACTTCGGCACACCGGCGGCCGGGAGATCGTGTTTCAGCTGGCGGGCACGGAGCACCGGATCGACCCCAACCGGATCTTCACGCCCGCCGGCCGTCGGGCCACGCTCGAGACCCTTTCGACCTGGTCGCAGCCCGCCGACGACGTCGTGGCGGCCTTCGCCGACGAACTCCTCTCGACGCTCGCCATCGACGAGGTCGATGTCGTGGTCGCGATCCACAACAACACGCCCGACCGCTACACGGCCGCAAGCTACGCGCCCGGGGGGCCGCTGGCCGCCGATGCCGCCAGGGTGCGGCTTCGCCCCGGCGGCGACGCCGACGATTTTTTCTTCGTCACCGGTACGGGCCTGTTCGAGGGGCTCACCGGCCGTGGCCACTCCGTGATCGTCCAGAACGAGGCGACCGTGCAGGACGACGGCTCGCTCTCGGTCTGGTGCGGCCGTATGGGAATCCCCTACGTAAACGTGGAGGCCGAGCACGGCCACCGGGCGGAGCAGGCCGTGATGCTCCGTGATCTCCTCGACGTGATCGCAGAGGTGCGGCCGCGGAGAGCTGCCCGCGTCGCGTCGCGGCCGCCCCCGGGCTGCGACCTCGTCGATCTGCAGGCGGTCGAAGCGTCGTTCGTGATCGACAACCGGTATGCCACGGCCGACAACGTCACCGGGAGGCGGCTGTATCCCGCCAACGTGGTGTTTCTCGAGCGGTCGGCGGCCGAACGGCTCGCCCGCGTGCAGGCGGAGCTCCGCGAACGGGGGCTCGGGCTGAAGGTGTTCGACGGCTACCGGCCGCTCGCCGTGCAGCAGGCGCTCTGGAAGGTGAAGCCCGACCCCCGCTACGTGGCCGACCCGGCCCGGGGCTCGCGGCACAACCGCGGCTCGGCAGTCGATGTCACGCTCGTCGATGCCGCCGGCCGCGAGCTGCCGATGCCCTCCGACTTCGACGAGTTTGGCGAGCGGTCGCACCTCGACTACGCCGATGGTCCGGGCGACGCCCTCGCCAATCGCGAAACCCTCCAAAAGGCGATGCGGGCCGAGGGTTTCCTGCCCCTTGCCACCGAGTGGTGGCACTTCGATGCACCCGGCTGGCGGGCTTTTCCCGTGATGGATGCGAATCCGTATGCCGGCCCGCTGTTTCCGGAATCGAGCACAGGCGCGGCGACACCCTGAGCCCCGCGGCTCCGGGGGCGTCGCCCTCACACGTAGGTGCAGGTTTTCCTACCTGCACTATGGCATCGGGTACCGAGCGTGTGCCGCAGGTAAAAAACCTGCGGCTACGGGGGACAGCCGAGCACGCGTTACACCCAACGCACCCACGGCGACGGCGGCGGCGACGGCGGCGGCGACGGCGGCGCCCCGACACGTAGGTGCAGGTTTTCCTACCTGCACCATGGCATCGGG
>CAJBSQ010000778.1 GCA_903958265.1 uncultured Planctomycetaceae bacterium | reverse complement strand
TGCGGAGAGGCCGCTCGTCACGGTCACGAGGCCGCTGGTCACATCCACGAGGCCGCTGCCCGAGAGGCCGAGCCCGGCGACCGTGGTCCGGAGATACGGAGCCACGGCGAGCGTCGCGCCCGCCGCGACTGCCACGGGGCTCGAGGCCAGGGCGGATGCGTTGGCGAGCTGCAGCACGCCCCCCTGCACCGTCGTGCTCCCGGTGAGCGTGTTGGCCTGATCGAGCACGAGCGTGCCCGCGCCCGTCTTCAGCACCGGCAGCGTGCCCGAGAGCGTGGCATATCCGGCCTGCGTCTGGGTCTGCGTACCGCTGGCCACGTCGATCGTGATGGTGGCCGGCGGAGCTGCCGGCAGGCTGGCCACGCGGAAGCCGTACCAGGCATACGAGGTGGCGTTGGCCCCGGAATAGACGTTGCGGTAGGCGGCGCCCGAGGCGCCTTCGTTGTATCGCCACGAGCCGCCGCGATAGATCGGCAGTTGGTTGCCGAACGACGTCCTGGTCCCCTCGGTCCAGTTGTAGACCAGACCTTCCACGTCGTAGAGGCCGTAGGCGCTCGTGGCGGCGGTGTAGGCCCCCACGGCCGTCAGGTAGTTCACCGCCGAGTCGAACGTCGATCCCGTGGTGGCCATCGTGGAAGCCAGCGTTCCTGCCGACTGGCCGTCGGTGCCGGCCCCGATGTTCGCGCTGTTGGACGTGCCGGCCGGAGCCACGCTCGACGGGGCCGTGTCGCTCTGCGTGCCGTACTGCCAGTAGCCGCCGGTACCGCTCTTCGTGGGATCGTAGTAGGCCGCCTTGTAGTATTCGTCTTCGCTCGGCAGGAAGACCGTGGCCCCATTCGCCCGCGCCGGTGGCGTGGCGTACGAGTTGCCGGTGAACACCGACATGTCATACACGCCGCTCTCGGTGCTGCCCGAACCCTGGCTATTGGCCAGCCAGTTCACGAACCGGGCACCGGAGGCCCAGTTGATCCAGATGGCGGGAGTGTTCTCCTGGCCCGCCTTAGCGCTGTATCGGGCGCCGCTCGCAGCCGCGAGATTGCGGTCGATCCCGCCCGTATACGCGAGGCCCGCGGGATTCGCGCTCGGATCCGACATCTTTGTGGTGTAGACCCGCAGCGTGTTGCTGGCCGCGGGGTCGACCGCGTTGAGAAACTGCACGTACTGCGCGTTGGTCACGTCGTACTTCGAGATCTGATACGTGTAGCCGACGGAACCGTAGCCCGTGGTGTTGTCGGGTACCGCTCCCTTGGTCATCGTGAGCGTGTCGGGGGCATTGCCAGGGTTGCCCACGGTCGCCCAGTCGAACGTCACCTGCGCCGTTGCAGGCTGGGAGGCCACGATCGCCACCATCATGGCGGCCGCCAGCCATCGCACGACGTCGGCATATCGCTTGCTCATGTCAGGCTTCTCCTCCCACGGGCGTCGTTCCCGTTACCCGTCACTCGTCTTCCTTCACCTCGACGCCAACCTTGCCCAGCGCCTCGATCAGTTTCTCTTCCTG
>CAJBSQ010000777.1 GCA_903958265.1 uncultured Planctomycetaceae bacterium | reverse complement strand
GGCGACGCGACTTTTGCCGCCCCCGAGCCGGCGAACCACGTCAGACGAATGCGCTTTAGTGGCATCGTGCGGCCACTCCAAAAGCACTGACCTAAAAAGCGATGGCCCAAAAAGCGATGACCGAAGAGCGTCGCGGTCGACGCTCTTCGGCCACCTGTTTGCTTGAGGACGTGGACGGCCTAGTAGCGGCGTCCGCCGCCACCGCCACCACCACCGCCGCCGTACCCACCACGGCCACCACCACCGCCGCCACCGCTGCTCTCGCGCGGCTTGGCTTCGTTGACGGTGAGCGGACGGCCGTCGAACTCCTTCTCGTGCATGCCGCTGATCGCCCGCTGCGCGGCGTCGTCAGCCTGCATCTCCACAAAACCGAAGCCCTTGCTACGGCCCGTGTCGCGGTCTTGAATGACCTGCGCGCTGACGACCGTGCCGAACTCAAGGAACATCTGCTCCAGCGTCTCGCTGGTCACGCTATACGCGAGGTTCCCGACGTAAAGTTTCTTACCCATGAACAGAACTCTCCTACGTGTGACCCAAGGTAACTTTCGGGGTCACGTCGAAAGGGCCAGAAATTGGCAGCCCGCCAGATGGCAAGGCGAGGATATAGAAGCAACGGCAAGGGCCTTGCGGCAGCCGCGCAACGTCTAGCGTCGTCTCACACCAACCCACGAACTTTAGACCACGGCCGCGGCAAAAGCAACGCCGTCCCCGAACCTACAGCCTGGGGTAGAGGCCTTCCAACTGCCCCAGGTAGTGCAGGATGTGGGTCCGGGCGATCCCCAGTTCGCTGTGCGACCGGGGGTCGAGCGGGTAGGGATGCTTATTTTCCCGCATGGCCCCGGCCGCATCGCGGAGGGCCGGCCAGAGATACCGCTGCTCGCACTCGGTCTGGGCGGACCGCTTCCGGCCGACGCCGCACTCATGCACGTCGTGGTCGAGATCGGTCTTCAGGGCGGTGAGTTTTCGCTGGACCGAGTTCGAGTCGGCACCGCCGGGCTGCCCGCGATCTCCGGCGGCGGTCGTGATTTCCTCGATGCGGTCCCGGTATCGCCGCAGCCGCAGGATCACGCTCCGGGCCTCGCTCCGCTCGGTGCTGCTCACGACATCCGCTCCCTTCACGATCGATGGCCTGAAATGCCCCCCCGTGAATCGGCCCTGCAAGGCGACGGGGAGCATGCGACCGCGTGGGCTCGCCTGCCAAGAGCGTACCATAGGGCCAGGCAGGTCGACGGAGGATCGCCGATCTTCGGACCCGGCGACAAGGGTGTTGTGATCCCCGTCGACATCCCCGCGGTGGATCAGGCGACCACGGCGGTGCCTGGGAGGGATCAATGACAACGATCGGTCCCCGCCGCGTGCTCATCGTCGAGAACGAGCCGCTCGCCGCGGCCACGCTGGCGACGGGGCTCGGATCCTTGGGATACCACGTCTGCGGCGTCGCCACCACTCCCGACGACGCGCTGGCAGCCGTGGTTCGTGAGCAACCACACGTGGTCCTGATGGACGTCTGCCTGGCCGATGGCAGTGACGGCATCGACACGGCCCGCCGCATCTGCCTCGGACGCGACACGGCCATCGTGTTCCTGACTGCCCAGTCCGATGAGGCCACTCTGGCACGCGCGCTCGAGGTGTCGCCGTTCGGATTTCTCGTCAAGCCGTTCCGGGCCAGGGAACTGAAGGTCGCCATCGAGGTCGCCGTGACCAAGCAGGCCAAGGACGCGGCCGCGGCCAGGGAGTGGCAGGAACTCGCCACCACCGACCCACTCACGAGACTTCCCAACCGGCGGAAGCTCGCCGAGGTGCTCCGCACGGAGTGGGATCGCTGCCGGCGGGATGGGGTCTCCGTCACCGCGTTGATGATCGATGTCGATCACTTCAAGGCCTACAACGATACCTACGGCCACCCGGCTGGCGATGCCTGCCTGGTGGCCGTCGCGGAGGCGATCCGCGGCTCGTGCGGTCGCCCTGGAGACTTCCTCTGCCGCTGGGGGGGCGAGGAGTTCCTGGCCATCCTGCCCACCACCGACATCACGGCCGCGGCCCACGTCGCAGAACGAGTGCTTGCCGCGGTGCGGCGGCGGCAGCTGCAGCACCGCGGCTCCCCCACGGACACCATCCTCACCGTCTCGGTCGGCGGGGCCGCGGTCGTGCCCGCGATCCCGACGGGCGCCGACGACCTGATCGCCACCGCGGACCACTCGCTCTACATCGCCAAGCGCCGCGGCCGCAACCGCGCGGCGTTCGAGCGGCTTGACGGTCGTGACGTGCCCGGCGACATGCCCCCTCGCCGAGCCTGATTCGAGCCCGCGTCGAGGCGGCACCTCCACGCCTCGTGGCCGGCCTTCGCCGCGGCCTGGCGGGGCGGCGTTCCACGCCCTCGTGAGCGGGTCATCGCCACGCCGTTCCGAGCCACCACCGAGATGGTGAGGCGGCCGGAAAGCCACGTCGACCCTGATGGCGTCGGAAAACCCTTCAAAACCCGAGCCTTACGGGCCTTTTCGAAAAAATGAGGCCTCGTCGTCATCTGGCACGCAACGTGCATGTCTTCTCCTTCGTCGGCACGAGGGTGTTGTGACTCTCCTGCCGGCGACTGGTGTCGTCATGGCTGTGAGCGTGGAGGTGTGCGGTGATGAAGGTTGCCGTTGGCATCACATCGGAAGAAGTGCGTCCCACGGGCAAATAACGCCTGTGGGCCGTTCCTTGTGGCGATTGAGGTGGTGGAGCGGTGCTCCTCGGCCTGAGATCGTCGGGTGGTTGTCCTGATTCGATGTTTTTCTCGTGACCAGACCGTCTCCCCCGTGGGAACGGCCAGTCGCCCAGAGACTTGTGGCTTGACGAGTTGTGCCGTTGTTTTCGAGAGATTTTCCCGTGTTTTCCCCAGTTCCTCACAACCCCCGGTTGGTACCTGCGTCGCGGCCAGAGACGGCCTGCGCTCGGCTGGGCCGACCAGGCATGACGGACTGGCCTCACCAAAATGGTGAGGCGATCACCAGAGTGGTGATCACCGAACTGGTGAGCACGAAAAGCCCGCAAAACCCCAGGAAAACTCGG
>CAJBSQ010000776.1 GCA_903958265.1 uncultured Planctomycetaceae bacterium | reverse complement strand
GGTCTCCCACCGTCACCTTCCGATGTACCTCGACGTCGGCCCTGCGGGCGAGACTCCCCGCAGAGCTGGTGATGTGGAAGAGCCACAGCCGGAGTGAGCCACGCGTGCTTGTGGTGCTTCATGGAAGCCCCACGCCGTGACCCGTCCTAACGCCAAAACGGCGTCGAGGGGGCCTGTCGAGTCGCCGAAGCGATCTACCGGCGCGCCCATCAGGTCGAGTATCGTCAGGAAGAGGTTGCTCATCGGCTGCTCGTTCGGCAGCTGGAGGTGCCGGCCCGTGGCGAGCCGCCCCCCTGCCCCGCCGGCGAGAATCACCGGCAGATCATCGTGGCGGTGACGGTTGCCGTCTGAGAGGCCGCTGGCATAGACGATCATCGAGTGGTCGAGCAGCGAGCCGCCGTCGGCCCCGCGTGCCTCGTGCAGTCGTCGCAGCAGGTAGGCGAACTGCTCGGCATAGAAGCGGTCGATCCGGGCGATCTTCTCGAGCTTCTCCGCATCATCCTGATGATGCGAGATCGAGTGGTGGCCATCCCCCACGCCGATCTCCGGGAAGGTGCGGTCGCTGCCGTCGTGGGCGAACATCAAGGTTGCGATCCGGGTGGAGTCGGTCTGGAAGGCCAGCACCAGCATGTCGGCCATCAGCCGCATGTGCTCCCCGTAGGAGGGCGGTGGGCCGTCGGGCAGCTCGAGGTCGGCGACGTTGGGGACCGGCATGCGGTCGAACCGGGCGATCTGTGATTCGATCTCACGGATGCCGGTCAGGTACTCGTCGAGCTTCCGCCGGTCGGCGGCGTCGAGCCGGCCGCGGAGGCCGCGGGCTTCTTCGGCCACGAAATCGAGGATCGACCGCCGGCCCTCGCGGCGGGCCGCGAGGCTCTGGCTCCGCTCGACGCCCCGGCCAGCCCCGAACAGGCGTTCGAACACGAGCCGTGGGTTGGCTTCGGGTGTTGCCGGTTGGCTCTCGCTCCGCCACGACATGTTGAAGGAGTAGGCGCACGCGTAACCGGAGTCGCAGGCTCCGCTCTTGCGGGCGGCATCGCAGGAGAGCTCCAGCGACGGAAACCGCGTCTCGCGGCCGATCGCCTGGGCCGCGAGCTGATCGACGGAGATCCCGACGCGGATGTCGGAGCCGGCTGTTTTTCGTGGCCGCATGCCGGTGAGGATCGTGGCCGTCGCCCGGGCGTGATCCCCGGCGCCGTCGGCGCCTGCGGTGCCGTTGCGATGGGCCAGGCCGCTCACGACCTGGAAATGATCCTGCATGTCGGAGAGTGGTTCGAGCGTGGGCCCGAGCGTGTACTCGCGGCCGTCACCCAGGGAACGCCAGCGGTCGACATGGACACCATTGGGCACGTAGACGAACGCCATCCGCGTGGGGGCGGCCGCCCCCTCGGCGGCGCCGGCCGTGCGGAGGGATGCCAGCGCCGGCAGGGCGACGGCCGCACCAACGCCCCGCAGCGCCGCGTTGGCAAGGAATCCCCGCCGGGAGAGGCCGGGGCGAAGCAGCTCGCTCTTCACGGGAGTCGTCATGGATCCTGCTCCTCGACCGCGGCGGGGCGTTGCATCCGGAACGGCACGCTCTCGCAGACGCCCTGCACGAGCGTCCCGAGTCCGCCGCCCTCGTGGTTGAAG
>CAJBSQ010000775.1 GCA_903958265.1 uncultured Planctomycetaceae bacterium | reverse complement strand
GGCGGCTTCGGGGCGGCGTTCTGCGACGGCTCGGTGCGGACGATTTCGTTCGACGTCGATTCGACGGCGTTTCAGGCCGTCACGGGCCGCAACGACGGCCAAGCCGTGCCGGGCGATCTCTGATCCGCCCGCGCGGCCCTCGGCTCGCCCCTGCATCCTTTGGAGGAAACGTGATGAACGCCGTGTGCCGCATGGTGGTTGTGGCGACATTGTCTGCATTCGCCGCCGGCCAGGCCGATGGCGGTGACGCCGACGCCGGACCGCCGACCACGACCATCCACGTGGCGATCAATGGCAACGACGCCTGGTCTGGCCGACTGGCCGCGGCCAACGCCGACCGCAGCGATGGGCCGCTGGCCACACCGGCGGCCGCCCGCGACGCGATCCGCCGGATGACCGGTCCTGATCGAGCCGGCGGCGTCGAGGTGGTGCTGCATGCCGGCCGCTACGAACTGCGGGAGCCGCTCCGGTTGGAGGCCGCCGACGGGGGCACGGCCGAACGGCCGGTCGTCTGGCGGGCCCACGGCATCGACCGGGTGGTCCTCACCGGCGCTCGGCGCATCGCCGCCTTCGCGGCCGTCGCCGACGAGGCCGTGCTCGCCCGACTACCCGCCGAGGCCCGCGGCAACGTCGTGCAGGCCGACCTGCATGCCGCAGGCATCGCCGACGCGGGCACGTTCGCCGGTGCCGGCAACCGGCTCGAGGTGTTCTGCCGCGACCGACCGCTGGAGATCGCCCGCTGGCCGAACGACGGCTTCACGACCATCGGCGACCTGCTCGGCGACCGGCCCATGGTCGACGGCGGCCTGCCCGGCAACTCCGTGGGCACGTTCACGTGCGCCACCGACCGCCTGCCCGCCTGGCAGGGCGAGCCCGACGGCTGGCTGTCGGGCTACTTCTTCTGGGATTGGTCCGACTCGCGACAGCGGATCAAGAAGGTCGACCCGGAGGTCGGGTCGATCGAACTCGAGCCGCCCCACACGACCTACCGCAGCGGCCAGCGGTTCTATGCCTTCAACATGCTCTGCGAACTCGACCGGCCCGGCGAGTGGTGCATCGATCGCGAGCGGGGGCTGCTCTCCATCTGGCTGCCTGCCGGCGCCGACGCCGTCACAGTGACAACGCTGCCGAGCCTCGTGGTGATCGACGCGGCGAGCCACGTCACGCTTCGCGGCCTCCTGCTCGAAGGCTCCCGCGACAGCCTCGTGAAGATCGCGGGGGGCGAGGGCGTGACGGTGGGTGGCTGCCGGCTCCGCAACGCCGGCGGCTGGGGCGTGTTCATCCAGGGGGGCCGCGGGCACCAGGTCGCCGGCTGCGACATCCACGAGGTGGGCGAGGGGGGCGTGATGCTCGACGGCGGCGACCGGCCCACGCTCGCGGCCGCAGGGCACGTGGCCTCAAACAACCACGTGCACCACTACGCCCGCCTACAGCGGACCTATCGCCCCGCCGTGGAGGTGAAGGGCGTCGGTAACCGGGTGACCCACAACCACATCCATCACGCCCCGCACAACGGCATCCTCCTCAACGGCAACGACCACACAATCGAGCTCAATCGTATCCACCATGTCTGCCAGGAGACGGGTGACGTGGGAGCCTTCTACATGGGCCGCGACTGGACGATGCGTGGCACCGTCATCCGCCACAACGTGTTCGAGGACCTAGCCGGTCCCGGCCGGCTGGGCGCGATGGGCGTCTACCTCGACGACTGTGCGAGCGGGATCACGGTGGTTGGCAACCTGTTCGTGCGGGCCTGCCGCGAGGTGTTGATCGGTGGCGGCCGCGACAACCTCGTTGAGAACAACGTGTTCGTCGATGGCGACCCCGCGGTGGAGGTCGATGCCCGCGGCCTCGGATGGTTCGCGGTCACCGTCGTCCCGGGAGGCTGGATGCGGCAGCGGCTCGACGAGATGCCTTGGAAGACGCCGCTCTGGACGAACCGCTATCCGGGGCTGGCCACGCTGCTCGACGACCAGCCCGAGGCGCCGCGGCGGAACGTGATCCGGAGGAACGTGAGCGTGGGGGGCACCTGGAAGCGGATCGAGCCGGCGGCCGAGGTCGGGGTGGTGCTGGAAGACAATCTCGTCGATGTCGATCCGCGGTTCGTCGATGCCGCCCGCAGCGACTATCGGCTCCGCGACGACTCCCCGGCGTGGGCGATCGGCTTCGAGCGGATTCCGCTGGAGCAGGTGGGGCTCGTCGCCGACGACTGGCGGAAGGCGATCCCCGAAGAGTGATCGCCTCGCCGCAGCATGTCCGACGGCCCCCGTAGCCGCGGGGGCGCGGCGCGGTGGCATGGTGCCCGATGGCCCGTAGCCGCGGGTTTTTTACCTGCGGCACAGTTGGTACCCGATGGCATAGTGCAGGTAGGAAAACCTGCACCTACGGGCGGGCGGGATGCCCCCGTAGCCGCGGGTTTTTTACCTGCGGCACAGTTGGTGCCCGATGCCATAGTGCAGGTAGGAAAACCTGCACCTACGGGCGGGCGGGATGTCCCCGTAGCCGCGGGTTTTTTACCTGCGGGACAGATAGTGCCCGATGCCATAGTGCAGGTAGGAAAACCTGCACCTACGGGAGGGGAGCAGGCCGAATGCGCGGGATCGCTGGTTCAGAGGTAGGTGTTGATCACGTTCTCGAAGAGTTCCTGGCGGCCGCTGGTGCAGGCCGCGGCCTCCCCCTTCGCGAGCATTTCCTGCTCGAGCGACTTCAGCGACTCCGTGCCCGCCTCGATCCGCCTGCCCAGCGGGCTCGACCACGAGGCATACCGCTCCTCGACGAGCTTCTGGATCTCGCCATCGGCCCGCATGGCCGCGGCGATCTTCAGGCCGTGGGCGAAGGCGTCCATGCCGCCGATGTGGGCGTGGAACAGATCGATCGGTTCAAAGCTCTCGCGACGGACCTTGGCGTCGAAGTTGATCCCGCCGGGTGCGAGGCCGCCGTACTTGAGGATCGAATGCATGATCTGCGTGGTTAGGTAGACGTTGGTCGGGAACTGGTCGGTATCCCAGCCCACCAGCGTGTCGCCGGTGTTGGCGTCGATCGAGCCCAGGAAACCCTGCATGCCGGCGTATTCCAGCTCGTGCTGCATCTCGTGGCCGGCGAGCGTGGCATGGTTGGTCTCGATGTTCATCTTCACGTGCTTCTCCAGCCCGTAGGTGCGGAGGAAGTTGATGCACGTGGCCGAATCGAAGTCGTACTGGTGCTTCATCGGCTCGCGGGGCTTGGGCTCGAAGTAGAACTGCCCGGTGAAGCCGATCTCCTTCGCGTATTCCACCGCCATGTGCATGAACCGGGCGAGGTGGTCGATCTCCCGCTTCATGTCGGTGTTCCAGAGGCACTGGTAGCCCTCGCGGCCGCCCCAGAAGGTGTAGCCCTCGCCGCCGAGGCGGTGGGTGACCTCGAGGGCCTTCTTGACCTGCGCGGCGGCGTAGGCGAAGGATTCGACGTTGGGGCTGGTGGCAGCGCCGTGCACGTAGCGGGGATTCGAGAACAGGTTGGCCGTGCCCCAGAGGAGCTTCTTGCCGGTCCGCTGCTGCTGCTGGAGCAGGCGGTCGGCGACGGTGTCAAAGTGCTGGTTGCTCTCGGCGAGCGTCGCCCCCTCGGGCGCCACGTCGCGGTCGTGGAAGCAGTAGTAGTCGCAGCCGAGCTTCTCCAGAAACTCAAAGGCC
>CAJBSQ010000774.1 GCA_903958265.1 uncultured Planctomycetaceae bacterium | reverse complement strand
CTCCGCCGGCGACGGGTCGGGGCTTCCCGACGACGCCTACGCGGCCGCGGGTGCGACGCTCGTCGACGGACCGGCCGAGGTCTTCGGCCGGGCCGACCTTGTGGTCAAGGTGAAGGAACCCCAGCAGGCGGAGCTGGGGCTGATCCGCCGCGGCCAGTCGCTGTTCACGTATTTCCACTTCGCCGCCGACCGCTCGCTCACGGAGGGCTTCCTGGCGACGGGAGCCACGGCCGTCGCCTACGAGACCCTCCGCGACGACCGCGGCCGCCTGCCGCTCTTGATCCCGATGAGCGAGGTGGCCGGCCGCATGAGCATCCAGGAGGGGGCGAAGTTTCTGGAGCGTCCGCAGATGGGCCGCGGCATCCTGCTCGGTGGGGTGCCGGGTGTGGCGCCGGCCAACGTGCTGGTGCTCGGCGCCGGCACCGTGGGCGCCAACGCCGCCAAGGTGGCGGCCGGCTTCGGCGCCTCCATCGCGCTGCTCGATACGAGCCTCGAGCGGCTGCGATACCTCGACGACGTGACGCCCGCCAACGTCGACTGCCTCTACTCGGATCGGCACACGATCCGTGAGCGGCTCGGCTGGGCCGATCTCGTGATCGGCAGCGTGCTGATCCCGGGGGCCCGGGCGCCGCATCTCGTGGAACGCGACGACCTGAAGCTGATGAAGCCTGGCGCCGTGATCATCGACGTCGCCATCGACCAGGGGGGCTGCGTGGCGACGAGCCGGCCGACCACGCATGCCGACCCGACGTACGTGGTCGACGACGTCGTGCACTACTGCGTCACCAACATGCCTGGAGCCGTGGGCCGCACGAGCACCTATGCCCTGTGCAACGCCACGCTTCCGTACGTGATCGAACTGGCTGCCGGCGGCGTGGCGGCCGCAGCCGCGAAGAGCGCCGCGATCCGGTCGGCCGTGAACGTGTTTGAGGGTCGCCTCGTGCAGCCCGCCGTGGCCGCCGCATTCGGCCTGCCGTGCGAGCCGTTCACGCCATGACCCCCGTCTCGCTCCGTTGGCAGGGAGACGCCTCCGGCCATCTGGAAATCCTCGATCAGACGCTCTTGCCCGGTCGGCTCGAGTGGATCGCCTGCCGCGATGTGCCCACCCTGATCGAGGCCATCAAGAGCCTGCGGGTTCGCGGGGCGCCGGCGATCGGCATCGCGGGCGGCTACGGCCTGGTCGTCGCCGCGGGTGAGGCCGTTGCCGCCGGTATGCCGCCCGCCCACGCCCGGGCGCACGTGCTGGCCCGGGCCGAGCAACTCGCCACCGCCCGGCCCACCGCCGTGAACCTCCGCTGGGCGGTGGAGCGCTGCCTGCGGCCGGTCGCTCAGCTCCCCGACACCTCCTCCGCGGTCACGCTCGCGGCCGCACTGTTTGCCGAGGCGCGAGAGGTGCACGACGAGGATCGGCGGCTCTGCGCTGCGATCGGCCGGCATGGCGCCACGGTGCTGCCCGAGGGCGGGGTGCTGACGCATTGCAACACCGGCGGCCTCGCCACCGGAGGCGCCGGCACGGCACTGGCTGTGATCACCACGGCCTGGGACGACGGCCGGCGGTTCGAGGTCTTCGCCGACGAGACGCGACCGCTCTTCCAGGGATCCAGGCTCACCGCCTGGGAGCTCGTGCAGCGCGGCATCCCGGTGACGGTGCTCTGCGACTCCGCCGCCGCCCACCTGCTGAAGACCGGCCGGGTGGCCGCCTGCATCGTGGGCGCCGATCGGATCACCGCCAACGGCGATACGGCCAACAAGATCGGCACCTACGGCCTGGCGATCCTCGCTGCGGCCCACGGCGTGCCCTTCTACGTCGCGGCCCCGTCGAGCACGTTCGATTTGTCACTGGCCACGGGCGACGAGATTCCGATCGAGGAGCGTGCGGCCGCCGAGGTGACCAGGCCGCTGGGGGTGATCGCCGCGCCCGAGGCCGCACTGGCCTTCAACCCCGCGTTCGACGTCACGCCTGCCCGATTGATCCGCGGCATCGTCACCGAGCACGGCGTGATCGAGCCGGTCACGCCGGAGCGGATTCGAGACATCCTCGGGCGGTAGCCGCCGATCCACACCGGCGCGGCCCGCGGGGTACACTTGCCGATCACCCCGCTTGTGACCGGCTGCCATGAATCCCCTCCTCGACAACGCCGCCGCCTCGTTGTCGTCCGTGGGCGAGGCAGCGCCCGATCCGTTTCCTGGCTACCGGCCTGCGGAAACCTGCTACGACGAACTCCGGGGTGCCGACGGCAACCCGCGGCCCCATTGGAGCCGGCTGGTCAACCAGCTGGGATCCTGGCAGCCGGCCGAACTCGCCGACCGCTGGGAACAGGCTCGCCGGCTGATCCGCGACAACGGCGTCACCTACACGATGCAGGATGAGAAGTCGGGGGAGCAGCGGCCCTGGGTGCTCGATCCGATTCCGCTCGTGATCGCCGGGGCCGACTGGGCGCGGCTCGAGGTCGGGACCAATCAGCGGGCTCGGGTGCTCGACGCCCTGATCGCCGATCTCTACGGGCCGCAGCACGTGCTCCGTGAGGGCATCGTGCCCGCCGACCTCGTCTTCGGCCACCCGGGCTTCCTCCGCTGCTGCCACGGCATGTCGCCCCCCGGCGGCCGCTGGCTCCACCTCTACGCCCCCGTCGTCGCCCGCAATCGCGACGGGCAGTGGATGGCCCTTGGCGACCGCACCGATGTGCCCCGTGGCCTCGGCTACGCCCTCGAAAACCGGCTGGTCGTCTCGCGGCTGTTTCCGGCCGCGTTCGAGGAGTGCAACGTCGAGCGGCTCGCCCCGTTCTTCATGGGCCTGCGGTCGCTGCTGCGCGGGCTAGCGCCGGGTCGTGACGACCCGCGGATCGGGCTGCAGAGCCCCGGACCGGCGAGTGCGACCTACTTCGAAGACGCCTACCTCGCCCGCTACCTCGGCTATCCGCTGGTTGAAGGGGGCGATCTCGCCGTCCGCGACGAGCGGCTGGGCCTGAAGACGCTCGGCGGACTGGTGCCGCTGGACGTGCTCCTGCGGCGGGTGCCCGACCGGCACTGCGATCCGCTGGAACTCGAGGGCACGGCACTGGAGGGCACGCCGGGGCTCGTGCAGGCGGTTCGCCGCGGCCGCGTGGCCGTCGCCAACGCGCTGGGCACGAGCCTCGTGGAGTCTCCCGGATTCGCGGAGTTTCTTCCGGCGGTCTCAGAGCGGTTGCTCGGCGAAGAACTGGTGCTTCCGGCACCGCGGTCGTGGTGGTGCGGCACGCCCGCCAACCTCGACCACGTGCTCCACACGCTCGACGACTGCGTGATCGAACCGGTGAAGCCCCGCCGTGGCCCGAAGCGATTCGTGCCCGCGCTGCTCGATGCGGCGGCTCGCGGCCGCCTCGCCGACGAGATCCGCGCCCGCCCCGCCGATTGGGTCGGCCGCGAACGGGTCGAGCGGTCCGTGGCCCCCTGCTGGAACGAGGGCACGATCGCCCCGGCATCGGTGCTGATGCGGTGCTTTGCGGTGGCCGCGACCGAGGGCTACCAGACGATGCGAGGGGCCCTGGCACGGATGTCGACCGGCCGTTCGTCGGGCGAGGAGCTGCTGCTTTCCAGCCAGGGATCGAAGGACGTCTGGGTGCTCGCCTCCGGTCCCGTCGCGCCGCTCACGCTCCTCCGCCGGCCGGGCCAGCCGATCCCGCTCCGACGCAGCGGCCACGACCTGCCCAGCCGCGTCGCCGACCACCTGCACTGGCTGGGACGGCATGCCGAACGGGCCGAGAATGCATCTCGGCTGCTGCGGACCGTGACGGCCCGGCTCGCCTCGGAGTCTCATCAGGAGTGCTCGGTCGAGGCTGCGCTTCTGCTCAATGCGTTCGCCGGGGCGTCGCAGCCCCGGGCCGACGCGCTCGATCCGTCGCGGCCGGGAATCCTCTGGGAGATTCATGCCGAGATCCAGGCGCTCGTCCACGACGGGCAGCGTACGGGCAGCGTGCGGGAGAACATCGACCGCCTCTGGCGGACTGCGTCGGTCGT
>CAJBSQ010000773.1 GCA_903958265.1 uncultured Planctomycetaceae bacterium | reverse complement strand
CCATCGATCCTCCCTCCTCAAAAACCTCAAGAAAGTGTCGGCCACCAAATCTGGGCGACCTGGGGCATCCTGACGTACGCAAACTACCCAGAAAAGGTGGCTGACACCTTTTTCTTGGCGTCGTTTTGATCCTGTTCTGCGAGGGCCCGCAACTCCGCGAGTGCCCGCTTGTAGTCGATCGGCATGACCTTCACGAACCTCGACTGCTCGCTCGCCCAGCGGGAGAGGATCTCCCGGCCACGAGTGCTGTCGGTGTGCTCCACATGCTTCTCGATCCGTCCCTGCACGTATTCCAGATCCTGGGCGTCGAGGGGCTCCAGTTCCACCATCTCCTTGTTGACCTTCGCCCGTAACGTGCCGTTGGCATCCCAGACGTAGGCGATGCCACCGCTCATGCCGGCGGCGAAGTTTCGGCCCGTCTCGCCGAGGATCACCGCCCGGCCGCCGGTCATGTATTCGCAGCCGTGGTCGCCGATGCCCTCGACCACCGCCTCGGCCCCCGAGTTCCGCACGCAGAACCGCTCGCCGCAGATGCCACGGATGAACACCTCGCCACTCGTGGCCCCGTAGAGCACCACGTTGCCGGCGATCACGTTGTCTTCCGCCTTGAACCCGGCCGCCCTCGAGGGCCGCACGATCACGCGGCCGCCCGAGAGGCCCTTGCCGCAGAAGTCGTTGACATCTCCTTCCACAGCGACCGTCACGCCCGGCACTCCAAAGGCCATCACGCTCTGGCCGGCGGTGCCCGTGAAGTTGATCCGGATCGTGCCGTCGGGCAGGCCGGCGGCCCCGTGCCGCCGCGTGACCTCGCTCGACAGGATCGTGCCCACCGTGCGGTTGATGTTGCGGATCGGCAGATCGAGGGTCACGGGCTGCCGGCCTTCGAGCGCCGGCTTGCAGAGGCCCAGGAGCGTGGTCATGTCGAGCGACTCGGCGATCCCATGATCCTGCGACTCCTGGCAGTAGGTCTTCACGTGGGCCGGCACCTCTGGCCTGTAGAGGATCGTGGAGAAGTCGAGACCCTTGGCCTTCCAGTGGGCGATCGCGGCCCGCGTGTCGAGTTTGTCAACACGGCCCACCATCTCGTTGATCGTCCGGAACCCGAGCTTCGCCATGATCTCGCGGCACTCCTCCGCGAGCATGAAGAAGAAGTTGACGACGTGCTCCGGCTGGCCGTTGAACTTCTTGCGAAGTTCCGGATCCTGCGTGGCGATGCCGACCGGGCAGGTATTCAGGTGACACTTCCGCATCATGATGCAGCCGAGCACCACCAGCGACGCCGTGGCGATGCCAAACTCCTCGGCGCCCAACAGCGTCGCGATCATCACGTCTTTGGCGGTCCGGATCATGCCGTCGGTCTGGACGATGATCCGGCCGCGGAGGTCGTTCATCACGAGCACCTGATGGGCCTCGGCGAGGCCGAGTTCCCAGGGGAGGCCCGCGTGCATGATCGAGGTCTGCGGACTCGCGCCGGTGCCGCCGTCGTGCCCCGAAATCAGCACCACGTCGGATTTGCCCTTCGAGACACCAGCCGCGATCGTGCCCACGCCCACTTCAGCCACGAGCTTCACGCTCACACGCGCGTGGTGATTGGCATTCTTCAGGTCGTGAATCAGCTGGGCGAGATCCTCGATCGAGTAGATGTCGTGGTGCGGTGGCGGCGAGATCAGACCCACGCCCGGCGTCGAATAACGGATCCGGGCGATCTCACGGTCGACCTTGTGGCCCGGCAGTTGGCCCCCCTCGCCGGGCTTCGCCCCCTGCGCCATCTTGATCTGGATTTCCTTGGCGTTGACGAGGTACTGGCTGGTCACGCCAAACCTGCCGCTGGCCACCTGCTTGATCGAGGAGTTTTTGCTGTCGCCGTTGGGCTCGAGCTGGTAGCGGACCGGATCCTCGCCCCCTTCGCCCGTGTTCGATCGGCCGCCGAGGCGGTTCATGGCGACGGCGAGGGTCTCGTGGGCCTCCTTCGAAATCGAGCCATACGACATGGCGCCGGTCGCAAACCGCTTGACGATCTCCTTCGCGGGCTCGACCTCCTCGAGCGGCACCGGACCGCCGGAAGCGGAATCGTCGGCCGCCCACGTGAACTCGAGCAGGCCGCGGAGCGTCAGCAGTTTCGTCTGCTGCTCGTCGATCAGCCGCTGGTACTTCCGAAACTCCTCCCGGCTGTTGATCTGCGTCGATCGCTGGAGCGACGCGACCACATCGGGCGCGAGCACGTGGGCCTCGCCCTTCCGCCGCCAGGCATAGCGGCCGCCGACGTCGAGTTCGAGCGTCTGCGGCACGTTGGTCTGCGGCCAGGCATGCTCGTGCCGCCGCAGCATCTCCTGGGCCACGCCCTCCAGGCCGATGCCGCCGATCCGGCTCGGAGTCCGCGTGAAAAACTCGTCGACAAACTGCTGGTCGAGCCCCACCGCCTCGAAGATCTGCGCCCCACGGTAGCTCTGCTGCGTGGAGATGCCCATCTTGCTCATCACCTTGAGCAGGCCCTTTGTCGCGGCCTTGACGTAGTTTTTATGGAGCTTCTCGCGGGGATGGTCACCGGAGACGATCCGCTCGGCCTGCATCTGGTCGATCGTGGCGAAGGCGAGATAGGGATTGACCGCGCCGGCCCCATACCCGGTGAGCAGCGCGAAGTGCTGCACCTCGCGGGCTTCGCCGGTTTCGACCACGATTCCGCAGCGGGTTCGAGACCCCGCGCGGACGAGATGATGATGAACGCCCCCCGTGGCCAGCAGCGACGGCACCGCCGCCAGCTCCCGGCAGCCGCCCCGGTCGGAAAGGACGATGATCGTCACCCCAGCGGCCACGGCGGCCGACGCCTCGGCGCGAATCGCGTCGAGACGCTTCCGCATGCCAGCCGCCCCCTCCGCCGCCGGAAACAACAGCGAAATCGTCGTGGTCACGAGACCGGGCTGGGCGAGCCCCTTGATCCGCGCGCACTCGGCGTTGGTGATCACGGGCGTCTCCAGCCGCAGCAGCCGACTCTGAGCCGGCTGGCTGTCGAGGAGATTCCCCTCGCCGCCGATCGTGGTGATCATCGACGTGATGATCTCCTCGCGGATCGCGTCGAGCGGCGGATTGGTGACCTGCGCGAACAGCTGCTTAAAGTAGTTGGCCAGAAGCTGCGGACGGTCGGAGAGGATCGCCAGCGGCGTGTCGTTGCCCATCGAGCCGATCGGCTCGGCGCCATCGGTCGCCATCGGCGCGAGAATCACTTTGAGATCCTCGAGCGTGTAGCCGTGAAGCCGCTGGAGCTCGAGGAGGCTCGAGCGTTCGCCGGCCACGCCGGCGGCATGCCAGGAATCGACCGCCCGGGGGGCGGTGCCGGAAGCGCTGCTCATGTCGGACTGCTCGACCGCACGGGAAGCGGTCACCTCACCGACGTTGGCCGGGTCGGGCAGGGCATCAAGGCGAACCTGCCGCGAGCTGATCCATTCCCGCCACGGCTGAGCGCCGGCGAGCTTCTGCTTGATCTCCTCATCCTCGACGATCCGCCCTTCCTTCGTGTCGACGAGGAACATCCGCCCGGGACGGAGCCGCCCCTTGCGGACGACGTCGGCAGCCGGGAGTTGCAACACCCCGGCTTCGCTCGCCATCACGACCAGGCCGTCCTTCATCTGCCACCAGCGCCCCGGCCGCAGGCCGTTGCGGTCGAGCGTGGCACCGATCCGGATGCCGTCGGTGAAGGCCAGCGCCGCCGGGCCGTCCCACGGCTCCATGAGGCAGGCTTGGAATTCGTAATAGGCCTTGAGGTCGTCGGCCATCGTCTCATGCCCGCTCCACGGCTCGGGCACGAGCATGCTCACCGCCTCCTCGATCGGACGGCCGCCGAGGACGAGAAGCTCGAGGACGTTGTCGAGGGTCGCCGAATCGCTCCCGCCGGCGCGAACCACCGGAAGGATCTTCTTCATGTCGGGGCCATACACCGGATGGGCGAGCATGCTCTCGCGGGCGTGCATCCAGTTGATGTTGCCGCGGACGGTGTTGATCTCGCCGTTGTGGGCGAGGAACCGGAACGGATGGGCGAGATCCCAGGTGGGGACGGTGTTGGTGCTGTAGCGCTGATGAACCAGCGCCAAGGCCGACACCATCCGCGCGTCGGAGAGGTCGGGGTAGAACTTGTCGACCTGATCGGCAAGCAACAGCCCCTTGTAGACGATCGTCCGCGACGAGAGCGAGCAGATGTAGGCGAAGGTCTGTCCGGTGAGTCCAAGCTCGCCGAGCTCGATCTCGAAGCGCTTGCGGATCACGTACAGCTTCCATTCGAACTGGTCGCGGGGCGTCTTCTTCCCGCGGCCGACAAACGCCTGCCGAACCACCGGCTCGACCTCGCGGGCGGTAGCGCCGATGGAGCGGTTGTCGACCGGCACGGTCCGCCAGCCGAGAAACTCCTGCCCCTCTTCTTGGCAGAGCCGGGCGAAGAACGCCTCGGCGCTCTCCTGCTCCTCTGGGTCGGGCGGAAGGAAGACGTTGCCGACGGCCCAGTCGCCGGGGGCGGGAAGCCGGATGCCGGCCTGCGGCGTGACAGCGTTGAAAAACTCCTGCGGCATCTGGATGAGGATGCCGGCCCCGTCGCCGGTGAGCGGATCACACCCGCAAGCCCCGCGGTGGGTGAGGTTTTCAAGGACCTCGAGCCCCTGACGGACGATCCCGTGGCTGCGGCGGCCGTGCATGT
>CAJBSQ010000772.1 GCA_903958265.1 uncultured Planctomycetaceae bacterium | reverse complement strand
CGAGAAGTGGTCGCTGCCGCGGCTCGTCGAGGAGGAGATCGTGCAGCCGATTCGTGGGGCTCCGTGCGGCGGTACGCATCGTCTGTTCGGCCTCGCCTACGGCTGCCAGCGGCGGCTGCGGTCCTCGGGCCAACTCGATGGCCCCTACCTGCGGGCTGACAAGTACGTCCGCGACTACCAGAACTTCGCGCTCACCAAACTCCAGAACCGTGACGGCTCATTCAGTACCGAGTGGTTCAAGTATGCGGCCGACCGTGACGACGACATCGACCGCAAGATCCAGACCACGGGGCACATCCTGGAGTGGCTCGTCTCGTCGCTCGATCAAAACCGGCTCTACGAGCCGCGGGTGGTGGCGGCGGCCGAGTTTCTCTGCGGGGCGCTCGCGAGCGAGCCGTCGCGGGAATGGAAGATCGGGCCGCTGGGGCATGCCCTCCACGCGCTCAATATCTACCAGGAGCGGGCATGGGGCATCGTGCTGCCGGGTGGCATCGCCGCCTACAACGGCTCGATGAAGGCCGCGGCCGAGCCTGCGATGATGGCCGACAAGCCCGGGGCGTCGGGCGGCACGACGGGCGGCACGTCGACCCGGCGTTAGCCCCGGCGTCCTTGAACCGCGTCTCCCGGCCGCGTACGCTTCCGCTGCGGGATCGTGCCATCGCGCTGCGTGTGCCGCGGCCCTCTCGACCCGCGTTTTTCCGGAATAGTTTTCCGGGATGGTCTTCTGGCATGGATAGGAGCGGGTGCATGGCCGCCGCCGACGTCACGCCACAACTCGAACGGTTGCTCGATGTCGCCGTCCGGCTGTTCGAGTCGACGGCCGCGGAGGCAATCCTCCTCCTCGTGGATCAACGTCTGGACTGGTCGCGGGTGCGGCAGTTGGCGAGTTCCGGCCCTGTGCTCGTGGCAGCCGACGAGGAATCGCATCTCGCCGGCGCGGTCGACCACGGCCTCAAGCCGGTGACGCTCGACGTGGCCGGCCTGCCCGTGCACGAGCGGCTCGCTCAGGCCCTGCTGGAGTGCGTCGCCGCCGAAATCATCGGATCCGACGCGCAGGTGGTGGCCGTCTACAGCGGTTTCGAAGCGGGCACGGTCGACTCGGTGAGCCTGCTGCGGCTCGAGGAGCACCTTGGCCAGCTCACCAGCCGCGACCTGCGAAACCTCGAGACAAAGGTGCCGCTCGAGACGCTCAAGCTGGTCGTCGATCTCGCCGTCGAGATCGGCCGGGAGGGCCGCGAGGGCAAGCCGGTCGGGACGCTGTTCGTGGTGGGCGACACCCGCAAGGTGATTCAATCGAGCCATTCTGCGGGCTTCGATCCCGTTCGCGGGTACGGTCGCACCGAGCGGCGGCTCACGGATCCGCGAGTGCGGGAGGGTATCAAGGAAATCGCGCAGCTCGACGGAGCCTTCGTGATCGGCCCGGACGGCACCGTCGAGGCCGCCGCCCGTTACATCGACGCCTCGGCGGAGAACGTCTCGGTGTCGAAGGGCCTGGGGGCTCGTCACTGGGCCGCCGCCGCCGTGACGCGGCGGACCAAAAGCGTGGCGGTGGCGGTCAGCGAGACCAGCGGCACCGTGAGGATCTTCCACAACGGCGAGGTGGTGCTCCGCATCGAGCCCTTCCGTCGCGCCATGAAGTGGAAGGACTTCGAGTACGAGCCGCCGAGCGGCGACTGAGCCGGAGCCGTTCCTTCAGGCAGCGTGGCCGGTATGCTGTCGGCGAGATGGCAGCCGACGTCCCAGCCACCGCCGCGGCCCCCGACCTCCACGGCAAGACCGTGCTGGCGATCGACACCCTCTCGCGGGTCTACCAGCTCTTTCACGCCCTTCCCGAGATGACGGCGCCGGACGGCACGCCGGTATCGGTGATCTTCGGGCTCACCCGCGACCTGCTCGACATCGTCGAAAGGAAGAAGCCCGACTACCTGTTCTGCGCGATGGACCCTCCCGGGCCGACCTTCCGCCACGAGAAGTTCGCGGCCTACAAAGCCAACCGGCCCGACATGCCGGCCGACCTCGTGCCGCAGATCCCACTGGTTCGGCGGCTGTTCGCGGTGTTCGGCATTCCGTGCCTCGAGGTGCCCGGCTACGAGGCCGACGACGTGCTCGCGACGCTCGCCACGGGGACGGTCGCTGCCGGCGGGGTGTGCACGATCGCCACCTCCGACAAGGATGCGCGGCAGCTGTTGGGGCCCCAGGTGCGGCTGCTCAACCTGCGCACCAATCAGCCGCTCGGCGCCGATGAACTGATGGCGGAATGGGGCATCCGGCCCGATCAGGTCGTCGACTTCCTGTCGCTCGTGGGAGACAGCGTCGACAACGTGCCGGGCGTGCCGGGGATCGGCCCGAAGATCGCGTCGGAACTGCTCAAGGCGCACGGTACGCTCGACGGGGTGCTCGCCAACATCGCCGCGGTGTCGGGGGCGAAGCGAAAAGAAAACCTGCTGGCTCACGGCGCCACCGCACGGGCGGGCCGCGAGCTGATCCGGCTGGTGAGGGACGTGCCGCTGGTGATTCCCTGGGAGGCGGGGGCGGCACATCTCCCGGATCCCCAGCCGCTGGCCGACCTGCTCCGCGAGTTCGGATTTCGCAGCCTGCTCGGCAGGGTGGTGCAGCAGGCCACCGGCAAGGCAGCGCGGGGCGAACCTGCCTCGCCCTCGCGGCCGAAGGCTCCCGCAGCCCGCACGCTGTTCGACATGGAAGATGGCTCGCCCGAGCCGCCGCAATCCCGAGTGGCTCCGGTGTCGGTCGAGGAGCCGCGCGGGGCGGCGGTTGCCACCGCCGTTGCCCGGCTCCGGCAGGCCGCCGCGGTCGCGATGTGCGTGCCGCGGCCTGCGGGCGGATCGATCCTCGAGCCGCCCGCAGGGGTCTGCCTCGCCGCCGGCGGCGAGGCCTGGTGGTTCGGCTGCGACGAGGTGGCAGAGAACGTGGAGCTCCGTGGTCTGCTCTCCGATCCCACGGTGCCCAAGCACGGTCACGACCTCACGCGGCAGGATGTCGCCCTCCGCACTCGCGGCATCCGCCTTGCAGGGGTGGGATTCGACACCTTGCTGGCGGCCTATCTCCTGGAGGCAGGCGAGCGGAACCTTGGCCTCACCGAGACGGCGATCCGGCACGGCGTGGCGGTCGATGACCCCGCAGCCGCGGCGACGATCGACCACCCCGGCGACGCCCGGGCGGCGGCGGTGCACTGCCGGCTGGTGCACGAGCTCGCCGCCAGGCTGCCGCCGAGGCTGGCGGCCGACGGCGTGGCCGAACTGTTTCACGATGTCGAGCTGCCGCTGGCAGCGGTGCTCGCAGGCATGGAGTTTCGCGGCGTCCGCATCGATACCGCCAGGCTGACCACCCTGTCGGTGGACTACGCGGGCCGCCTGGAGTCGCTCGAGCGGGAGATTCACGCGCTGGCCGGCCACCCCTTTGCGATCGCGTCGCCCCTGCAGCTGCGGGTGGTGCTGTTCGAGGAGCTTGGGCTGCCGGTCGTGAAGCGGGGCAAGACGGGGCCGAGCACCGACGCCGAGGTGCTCGAGCAACTCGCCCTGCACCATCCCTTGCCCGCCAAACTGCTCGAACACCGCAAGTATGCCAAGCTCAAGAGCACCTATGTCGACGCGCTGCCCGCCCTCGTCGTGCCGGAGACGGGGCGGATCCACACCTCGTTCAACCAGACGGTCGCGGCGACGGGCAGGCTGAGTTCCAGCGACCCGAACCTGCAGAACATCCCCACGCGGACCGCCGAAGGGCAGCAGATCCGCGCCGCCTTCCTGCCCGGCGAGGACGGCTGGCGGTTCGTAGCCGCGGACTATTCGCAGATCGAGCTGCGGATCCTGGCCCATCTCTCGGGCGACGAGTCGATGAGGCAGGCCTTCGCCGCCGGGGAGGACATCCACGCCCGGACGGCGGCGGCGGTCTGCGGGGTATCTCCGGCGGAGGTCACCTCCGCGATGCGCCGCGTCGCCAAGGCGGTGAACTTCGGAATCCTGTACGGACAGTCGGCCTTCGGGCTGGCGAAGGCGCTCGGCATCCCGCAGGCCGAAGCGGCCGAGTTCATCGCCGGCTACTTTCGGGTGTTCGCGGGGGCCGCGGCCTTCATGGACGACGTGCTCGACCGCTGCCGACGCGATGGCGGCGTGACCACGATGCTCGGGCGGCGGCGGACCATCGCCGGCGTACGGGATCGCGACCGGCGGAGAAACGCCCTCGGCGTGATGACGCTCACGCTGCCCGAACGCGAGGCGGTCAACACGGTGGTGCAGGGCTCGGCCGCCGACCTGATCAAGCTGGCGATGCTCCGAGTCGACGCCCGCTTGCGAGCCGAGTCGCGGCAGGCGGCGCTCGTGCTGCAGATCCACGACGAACTCCTGCTCGAGGCGCCGCTCGACGAAGTGCCCGACGTGGAGCGGCTCGTGGTGGAGGAGATGCGGTCGGCCATGGCCCTGTCGGTGCCGATCGAGGTCTCGGTGCAGGCGGGCGATACCTGGGCGGAGTGCGAGTGACCATGATCGTGATCGGCCTCGTGGGCAAAGTGGGTGCGGGCAAGTCGACGGTGGCGCGGATGCTCGCCGACCGCGGCGCCACGGTGCTCGATGCCGACCTGCTGGCCCACGAGTCGCTCGCCGAGCCGGCGGTCATCGCCGCGATCATCGAGCGCTTCGGCGATGGCGTGCTCGACAGCGGTGGCCGGGTGCGACGCTCAGCCCTTGCCGAGATCGTGTTCGCCGCGGGGGCGGCGGCGGCGGCGAACCTGCGGGCGCTCGAGGCCATCGTTCATCCGCGGGTGCGGGAGCGGCTCAAGGAGGCGGTCGACGTCGTTCGCCGCGAGGGCCGCTCCGCAGGCCATCCGGCCGTGGTCGTCCTCGACGTGCCGCTCTTGATGCAGGCCGGCTGGGGCGACCTCTGCGACCGTATCGTGATGGTGGAATGCGAGGAATCCGTGAGAAGGGCTCGGCTCGTGGCCCGCGGGTGGCCGGCCGGACAGATCGCCGCCCGCGATGGCGCCTGGGAGCGTGGCTACGTCCCACCCCGCCCGGGGCCGACGACCTTCCGCGTGGATGCCTCGGCCGATCCGGCGTATACTCAAGCTCAGGTCGATCGGATCTGGGAGACACTCGGCGGCAACTAAAGCCGCCGGCTGCCTTCGGCTTCGTCGGCTCCTGCCCGGGGTTCCCTCGCCATCCGGCGATCGTCCGAGGCCGCGTGTCGTCGCGGTTCGGCCGTGCGTCGTCCTCATCTGTGTCACTCCCCCTCTCATCAGGCCCTCCTCCTGCCGCCGGCCATCGCGTGGTCGTGGCTCCCGGTGCACCATGACCAACACCCTTCCTGATTCACCGCCCGGCGACGCCGACCGCGAACCGCTGTCGATCGCCGAGGAAATCGCCGCCGAGGTCAAGGACGGCCTCGACGTGACGAGCCATTACGAGTCGCTCAAGAAGGGCGATCCCTCCATCGCTGGGCTGCAGAAGCTCTCGATGCAGGAACTCGTCGAACTTGCCCGCCAGGAGAACCTGGGCGACGTGGCGGGGGAGAAGAAGCAGGATCTCGTGTTCCGGATCCTCAAGGAGCGGATCAAGCTCAACGGCCTGATGTTCGGCGAGGGCACGCTCGAGATCCTGCCGGACGGCTTCGGCTTCCTGCGGAGCGCCGACGCCCACTATCTTTCGTGCCCAGACGATATCTACGTCTCGCCGAGCCAGATCCGCCGCTTTGGGCTGAGGAACGGAATGAGCGTGGCCGGGCAGATCCGGCCGCCGAAGGAGAGTGAGCGGTACTTCGCGCTGCTGCGGGTGGAGGCGATCAACGGCGAGGATCCGGGGAAGCTCACGACCCGGGTGTTCTTCGACGAGCTCACGCCGCTCCACCCCGACGAGCGGATCGTGCTGGAGACGACGGCCGATGAGATTTCCACCCGCGTTGTCGACCTCGTCGTGCCGATCGGCTTCGGGCAGCGAGGCCTGATCGTCAGCCCGCCTCGCGCGGGCAAGACGGTGCTCCTGCAGAAGATGGCCAAGGCGGTGCTCGCCAACTACCCGGAGGCCTACGTCTTCATGCTGCTCATCGACGAGCGGCCGGAAGAAGTCACCGACATGGAGCGGCAGGTCAAGGGGCCGTCGTGCGAGGTGATCAGTTCGACGTTCGACGAGAACTCCAGCCGCCACATTCAGGTGGCCGACATGGTGATCGAGAAGGCCAAGCGTCTCGTGGAATACGGCCGCGACGTGGTCATCTTCCTCGACTCGATCACGCGGCTGGCTCGGGCCTGGAACTCCGAGGTGCCCAACTCGGGCAAGATCCTCTCCGGCGGCGTCGATTCCGGAGCCCTGCAGCGTCCGAAGCGGTTCTTCGGCAGCGCCCGCAAAGTGGAGCAGGGGGGGTCGCTGACAATCGTCGCCACGGCGTTGGTCGACACCGGCAGTCGGATGGACGACGTGATCTTTGAGGAGTTCAAGGGCACGGGCAACCTCGAGATCGTGCTCGACCGCCGGCTCGTCGACAAGCGAATCTATCCCGCCATCGACATCAACCGCTCGGGCACGCGGCGGGAGGAGATGCTGATGGAGCCCGACGAACACCGCCGGGTCTGCGTGCTGCGGCGGGTGCTCGTGGAGATGAACCCCAGCGACGCCATGGAACTCCTCGTGAACCGGCTGGCGAAGACCAAATCCAACAGCGAGTTCCTCATGGGCCTCAAGTCGTGATGGACGGGAGCGAGTTGCCATGAGCGGGGCGTCGGTGCCGATGATCTTCGAGGGTTCGCCCAACGTGCTGCCGCCCGGGACGCGGGTCGGCATCGTCGTGGCCCGCTGGAACGAGCCGATCACGAGGCGGCTTCTGGCAGGGGCGTTGCATCGGTTCGAGGCCGCGGGGCTGCCGGCCGCCGCGGTCGACGTGGCCTGGGTGCCGGGCTCGTTCGAACTCCCACTTGCGGCCGATCGTCTGGCCGCCACCGGTCGCTACGCCGCGATCCTCTGTCTCGGTGCGATCATCAAGGGGGAGACGTCGCACGACCACCACATCGCGACCGCGACCGCGGCGGGCATCGAGGCCACGGCCCGTGGCCGGGGGCTGCCGGTGATCTTCGGCGTGCTGACGTGCGACACGCTCGCCCAGGCGATGGTGCGGGCCGGAGGCGCCGCCGCCGACGGCTATGCCGGCAACAAGGGGGCTGAGTGTGCCGCGGCGGCCGCCGAGATGGTCGCGCTGCTCTCCCAGATCGTGCCGGCGGGAGGCCGGTCATGAGCCGACGCAGCCGGGCCCGAGAGGTGGCGCTCCAGTCGCTCTACCAGGCGGAGGTCAATGCCGGGGTCGACCCGCGGGACCGGGAGCGGTTTCACAAGGGGCGGCTCCGGTCGGCGGCCCTGGTCGCCTTTGCCGATCTGCTCGTCGACGGGGTTTGCGAGCGGCAGGCCGAAATCGACGCGCTGCTCGATGCCCGGAGCGCGAACTGGCGGGTGTCGCGGATGGCGGCTACCGACCGTGCCGTGCTGCGGATCGCGGCCTTTGAACTGCTGCACACCGATACTCCCGGGCCAGTGGTCGTCGACGAGGCGATCGAGCTGGCCCGGCGGTATGGCAGTGAGGGCTCACCGAAGTTCGTGGCCGGCATTCTCGGCAACCTGCTCGAGGGCCGTGACGGCCACGCGCAGCCCGCAGCGGGCTGACGCGCGCCGCCTGGAGACATCGCATGGCACTGTTTCGTTTTGGTCGCAGGGACGAGCCCAAGCCGCGGCCCGAGGCCGCCGCCGGAGAGCAACCACCGGTCATCGCTGCGGCGACGGATGCGGTCGCGGCGCCGCCGCGGCAGGGCTTCCTCGAACGCCTCCGGTCTGGCCTCGCCAAAACGGCGAAGGTGCTTCAGACCGACGTCCGCGACCTGTTCAAGCGGGAGGGCCGGCTCGTTGACGACGAGTTTCTCGAGGAACTGCGGGCGGCCCTGGTGAAGACTGACATGGGTCCGGCCGCGGCCGACGCGATCGTGGCCGACGTCCGTGAGCGGCTCCGGGCACGGGTGGTCGATCCCGACGTGGTGCTCGACTCGATCCGCACGCAGCTGCTGGTGCGACTCAAGCCGGCCGAGGCCGGGCTCGCGACGGCGGCAAGCGGTCCCACCGTGATCCTGGTGACCGGCGTCAACGGCTCGGGCAAGACGACCTCGATCGCCAAGCTCGCCCGGCACTTCATCCGCGACGGGCGACGGGTGGTGCTGGGGGCGGGCGACACGTTCCGTGCCGCCGCGGTCGAGCAGCTCGCGATGTGGGCTGGTCGACTCGGCGCGGAGATCGTTCGCGGCGAGCCGGGCTGCGATCCGGCGAGCGTCGCCCATCGG
>CAJBSQ010000771.1 GCA_903958265.1 uncultured Planctomycetaceae bacterium | reverse complement strand
TGAACGTCTGCGAGGAGAGGATGAGCAGGCCGCTGTCGTATCCCATCCGCAGGTTTGCTGTCTGGAGGGCGGCGTTGGAGAGGGAGACCGTCGCCTTGGCCCCCGTGAGGCCCTGATCATGTCCCACCGACAGCCAGCCATTGACATTGAGCGTGGCGTTGGTGACGTCGAGGGCGGCATTGGTGTCGGCGAGCGAGCCGACCCGCATCTCGCCGGCCACCGTGCTGGCCTGGCTTGCCGCTCCGCTACCGGGCCCCGCCAGCCGCAGCGTTCCGCCATCCACGGCGATCGCGTAGGACGTCGCATCGGAGCCGAGCGTGTTGGCGGTGCCGGCGAGCACGAGCGTGCCGGGGCCGAGTTTGCGGAACTGCCCGGCCGAGGCCGCGACGTTGCCCGAGAACGTCACCGCGGTGCCGGCGAGAGAAACATCGATCGCACTGTTGGATCCGCTCACCGAGTAGCCCCGGTTCGTCGTCGCGGTCGATCCGGCATAGGTGAGGCTGCCGCCTGCAAACACGAGGTTCGACGGGTCGGCCGAGGCCGCCCCGATGGCGCTCGGGGAGCCGGCATTGGCCACGATCGAGATCGAGGTCGTGCCCCCCTCGAGCCGCGTGACGCCCGTGTAGCCGTTGACAGTGTTGAGCGAGAGGGCCCCGGCTCCCTGCTTCGTCAGGCCACCAGTGCCGTTGATGGCCCCGGAGCCTCCGAGGCTGTAGGCCTTTGTGTCGTTGGCGAAGGTGGTCGCGCCCGGAAGCACCGTGGAGTTGAGCTGCACGTCAGTCGAGCCGGCGGCGAGGTCGTTGAAGAGGGCGGGATTGCCGTTCTGAAACGTGGTGGCTGATCCCGTCAGGGTGTTCACCCAGTTCGCCGTGGTGTTCACGTTCCAGACGCTGCTCACGCTCCCGTCCCACCGCGGCAGGGCGACGCTCGTCACGATCAGGTCGATCGACTTGTTGACCGTATTGTTGGAGAGCGAGGCGAGCACGCCGGCCGGAAGGGTTCCCAGCGTGAAGGAATAGGTATTGAGGCTGCCGTACTTGACCAGCGGGATCGTGCCCACGGTCGGGGCCGAGGAGGCGAAGTTGATCACCGAAGCCCCCGACGTGGTCAGCGCGCCCGAGACGTTCAGCGGGGCGAGCGATGGGTTGCCAAACGACGCCAGGTCGATCGACAGCCCCGAGGACGACCCGAGCGTGAGGGCCGACGTCGTGAACTGCGTGTCGAGCCCGCCTGCGACGGTCACGCCGAGGGTTGCCGAGGCGCTCAGCGTGACGGCACCGGCACCGGTCGCGGCCGTGGTGACGACGAGCCGGCCCTGATTCACGGCGACCGGCCCCGTGAAGGTGTTGGCTCCGGTGAGGGAGAGGCTGCCCGCGCCCTGCTTGGAGAAGCCGCCGGAGCCCGAGAGCAGTTGTGGGATCCTCACGGTGAAGCCCTGGGTGTCGACGATCGCCCCGCCCGACCCGATCGTCGCCGAGGCGATGCCCGACACGAAGCTGGTCTGGTCGGCGCGGGCCGCGAGCGTGCCGCCGTTGAAGACAAAGGCCGAGTTGGCGGCACCGACGCCGGCGGTGACCTGATTCGCACGGAGTGTGCCGCCGTTGAGGTTGACGGTGCCGCTGGTGGTGGCCCCCGCCTTGGCGAGCACGAGGTTGGTGGTCCGAACCTCGCCGGCTCCGGAGATATTGAGCGTGCCCCTGCCGCCGCTGTCGGCACCCACGGCCATGTCGCCCACCTGCACGTCGATGAGCCCGCCGGAGACGTTGATCGTGCCGTTGCCGGTGCCGCCGGTGCCGGCCTCGAGGTCGCCGGAGCCGGTCTTGCGGACGAGGCCGCCCGTGACGTTGAGTGTGCCAACGCCTCCCGAACTTCCCACGGTCGCCGCGACCGCCGGGGCGAGCGTGCCCGAACTCAGGTCGTAGACGCCCACGCCGTTGGCACCCCAGGCACCGATCTGGAGTTGGCCGCCCGTGATGCTCACCAGACCACCGGTCTGCGTGACTTCGCCGCGGCCGTTGAAATCACCGAGCATCAGGTTGCCGGAGCCACCCTTCGTGAATGTGCCACCCGAGATGTTCAGCCGGCCGGTGCCTCCGCCGCTGCCGAACTTGGTCCAGTTGTTGACGCTCATGCTGCCGCTGGAGGCGATGGCGACGGTGCCGAGGACGGTCGCCGTGCCCGACCGCCGGCCCACGACCAGCTCGTTCGACGCAATCGTGAATCCGCCCCCGTTCAGGTTCAGCGTGCCCTGAAACACCGCCGTGCCCGAGCCGCTGGTGTCGCCGATGTAGACCGTGCCCCCCGAATCGTGTGCATACGTGCTGCCGGCGTTGACCGTCATCGTGCCCTGCACGCCACGCGTGCCGGAGCCGACGCCGATGTTCAGTTCGCCCGACGTCGTGTGCCGCAGGGTCGACGAGCCATCGATCACGAGCAAGCCCGTGCCGGCCGCGGTGCCGGTGTTCTGCGAGCGGCCGATGTAGGAGATGCCGGTGGTGCTGGCAGTTCCGCCGCCCCCGATCAGGAGCGTGCCCTCGCCGTCTTGCCCGATGGAAAACCGCGGACCTGCCGACGTGCCTGCGAGCGTGAGCACGGCCGTGCCACCGTTCCTGATGATGGCGCTGTCAGCCACGCCGGGCACCGTGCCGGTGCTCCAGTTGGTTCCCGTGCTGAAGTTTCCGGAGCCGGTGGCGATCCATGAGACGTCGGCCGCGTCGCTCGGGACGCTCGACATGACCGCGAGGGCGGCGAGGACTACGCCGGCCTGCTCGAGCCACCACCGGTGACGACGGATGCGGGGAACCTGACAGAAACTGATCATGGGAGCGACGGACAGCAGTCCGGTCCAGGAGAAGGAAGAAGATGCCTGTGGAAGAACGCCCACCCTGCGGTTTCCCGCAGCAGTCAGACTAGGGCGTATCGCCGGAGGCGTCAAGTTTTATGCCGGGGGGCGACCGGCTCTTACGGGGCGTCTGCATCCGGCACGGACAGCGTGGCCCGCATGCGGTCGTAGAGCGGGGCGAACCGCCCGCCCTTCAGGGCCCCCTCAGCGATCAGGGCCTCGGCGGCCCGGCGATCTCCGGTCTTCGCATACGAGAGCACCAGCGCCTGATCGCAGGCCACGAGGTCCTCCGCCGCGAGCCGCGGGCGGGCGGCGAGCAGAAGCGGGATCGCCTCGGCCCACTCCCCGCGGAGCTGATGCAGCCGCCCGCAGTGGCGTTCGGTGAGGCCGGTCTGCGAATAGCCCCGCTTCAACAGAAACTGGCCCTGCGCGATGGCCCGCGCGGCAAGAGCCAGATCGGCCTCCGAAAGCCGGCCCGAAAGCTTCTCGCGGCAGGCCAGCGTGAAGTAGACGTACTCGAGATACCAGGAGGTGTAGTCGGGCACCTGGGTCTGCGCGATTGCATACAGCCGCTCAGCCTCGGCGACCCTGTTCTCCCGCATCATCACCCGCGCGATCATGCCGGTGATGGGCCGCAGGCCGCCGGCGTGCGGCCGCATGGTCTGCCACTCGCGAGCCGCCACGAGCGCGGCGGGCGACATCCTCGCCTCAGCCTCGTTGCAGGCGGCTTCAAACCGGGTGAATGCCGGTTCGTTGCTCCGCTTCATGAACGGCACTCCGAACAGCAGCCGGAGCGTGTGGTTCACCCGGTAGTCGTCGTACTCGTTGGTGCCCAGCCGCGCCGCATAAGCCTGCCAGTCGCCGAGGGACGCGGCAGCCTCGGGGGCCACGCGGAGCGACCCGGAGAGATCCGCCATGCTCGTGACAACGGCCCGCGCCACCTCGGCCTGACCGCGGAGGGTGAGGTGCACGTGGTCGTCGAGCAGATCCCAGCCGGTCGCGCCGTCGGCACTCGTCTCCCGAAACCGCTCGGCGACGTCGCAGAGGATGGCGTCGTGGCTGGCGGCAGCCGAGCGGATCGCCGCTTCGGTCTCACCGGTCGGCCGCCAGGGCATCGTGTCGAGGTCGCGGGCGGCCAGAAACTCGCCGCGGGCCGCAGCGCGATCGCCGGCCGTGGCCAGTTCCTGCCCGCGGGCAAACCGCGCCGCGGCCTCGCTCCCCGCGCCCAGCGGCGCCAGCCCCGATTCGTTGCTCGCCGTCGTGCAGACGATCGCGGGCACGCCGGCACGGCGCGTGGCGTCGAGCATCCGGCCGAGGTGGGTTTCGAGGTTGCGGGCCGCCGCCCGCCGCAGGGGCGAGTCGGCCGGGATCACGGTCTTCCCGATCATCTGCTCCATCAGCGTGCGGCTCTCGTCGGCCTTGCCACGGACGAGCCCCTCGACCGCCTGCACGAGGGCGAGCCCCCGAATCGCTCGCATCCAGGGCAGGGCCCAGGTGGGCAGCGTGCCGAACGAGTTGATCGAGGCCACGCCGTAGGCGCCGAAAAACTCGTTGTTGCCGACGTAGAACACGACCAGGTCGGGCTCGTAGCGAACTGCGTCGTGCACCAGATAGACGAGCGGAAAGCTCGCCACGGCGGTCGTGCCCAGGCTGATCACCTCAACCTTCCTGTCGGGCCAGG
>CAJBSQ010000770.1 GCA_903958265.1 uncultured Planctomycetaceae bacterium | reverse complement strand
CCGCGGACACGATGTCTCGGCCACGGCCACGGCATCACAGCCGAGGGCTGCGGCCCGCGCGGGCACGACGACCCGTGGGTCACCGAGCACCACCTCCAGGCCCGGAACATCCGCGAGGCATTCGAAGAGGAAAGCCAGCCGCTGTCGCGACGGCCGCTCTGCTTCGAGCCACGATGGATCGACTACGAACAGCCGCGGCGCCTCCGGAAACCGCGTTGCCGCGGGGCTCGTCTCGGCAGCCGAATCGAGCGTCAGCCAGACGAGCGGCCGGGCGGCGGTGGCGGGGTCGCTTGCGCTGGCGACCGCGGGCGGGATCCGCAGCGCTGGCCGCGACACCGCAGGGCCCGCGGCCGTGAACAGCCGAGCGGCAAGGTCGTCGTAGGTTCCCTCGACGTCGCACCGGCCGAGCAGCGGGCAGGTGCGGCAGTGGATCCCGGCCGTGTACGACTCGAGATTCTCGCGGTTGAAAAGATACGGCTTCGCCGAGAAGGTGCCGGCCACCCACTGCCACGACAGATGGTTGCTCGCCGGGTCGCCGTCGAGCAGATGCTCGAGGAACCAGTCGGCGCCGACCCGCCAGTGAATGCCGCGGACGTGCACCAGCCACGAGGCGAGCCACATCCGCTCGTGGTTGTGTAGCCAGCCGGTGTCGTGGAGCCGCCGCACGAACGCATCGATGCACGCGAGCCCGCTGCGGGCCTCGAGCACGTCGCTTGGCATGCGGTCGAGCGCCGGCCGGCGGGGCTCTGCAGCCGGTGGTTCGATGTCGGTGAGGATCCGATCGCCGAGCGCTGCCTGCACCTGTCGCCAGTAGTCACGCCAGCCGAGTTCCGAGACGAGTTTGGTCGCATCGGCAGGGCGAGCGACCTTCGCGAGCGCTGCATCGCGGACCTCCGCCAGTCCCAGCACGCCGTGCCGGATCCACGGCGAGAGCCGGGTGACCGCCCCCGAGACGTGATTCCTGGTCCGTTCGTAGGCGACGGGATCGATGGTTCGCAGACGGTCTTCGGCGGCCCGTCGGCCGCCGCGGTCGGTCGCGCCCCCAAGCTCGCCGGCGCATGGAGCTGCCGATGGAAACGCGGCAGCGATTGCGGCGAGGAGTTCGCCTCGTGGCAGGCTGGCAAGATGGGAGAGCGACGTCATGGGAGAAGCCTGCGGCCTTGAAGCGGTATCTGTCCCGGCACGGTAGCCGCCTGCCGCGACGCTGGGCAGGCTCGTGCCGTGAAAATGCGCGGATCGTGTGAGGTGGCATTCGAGCACCAGCGTTCCCACGCGGTGGCGAACGGGCACCAGGGGCTTGTTTTCAGCGGCATGAGCCAACCGCAGCCGATCGTGTCGGCTGCGGTGCGGTCTGTGGCACGGGGTTTGCTCCGTCCGGGCTGCGTCGTTCATGTGTCCTGCGGGCAGAGTCTTCCTGCCCGCCGCCGTCGCGGTTGCGCGATGGTCGGCACGCCGTCCGGAAGGATGCCTCAACACGGTCTGGGTGGGTTCTCCGCCGATCTCACCCAGGCCGAGGCATGCGTTGCTGCGACCCCTCGGTTGTCGCGGTCTGTCCCTCGGGGGTAGCCTTGAGGGCATCCTCCTGACCGCCTAGGCGTGTTGCCGTGAAACTCATCATCGCGATCATTCAGCCCAGCCGGCTCGAGAGCGTGAAGCAGGCGCTCTCGGAGGTCGAGGTCTTTCGGCTCACCGTGCTCGACGTGCAGGGCTTCGGCCGGCAGCGAGGCCATGCGGAGACCTACCGCGGCCACGAGATCTCGGTGAATCTCCTCCGCAAGGTGCAACTCCAGATCGCGGTCAATGACGATTTTGTCGAACCGACGATTGCGGCGATCGTGAAGGGGGGACGATCCGGCGAGCACGGCGAGATCGGCGACGGCAAGATCTTCGTGCTGCCGATGGACGAGTGCGTCCGGATCCGCACCGGTGAGCGCGGCAACGAGGCGATTTAGAGCGCATCCAAGTTCTGTGCAGCGTCGTCTCCGGAAGCGAGGGCGGGTAGGCGAAGGGGGTCGGCGAACGCTCGCGGAGCCTTGGGCGTATCCTCGCCCCGGCGACGCGACTTTTGCCGCCCCCGAGCCGGCGAACCATGGAAGTCGAATGCGCTCTCGTGTGAATCGTCTGCGGAGCGGGCGACCGGCTGAAGTTCTTCGCAGCGATTGGGCCGACCCGACAGCGGCAAGGTCGTGCAATGGGCGCTTCGCGGCAGCAGCCGGCATGCGGCGGCGTTTTGCTGCCTGGAACATCGGCATGGCTGCCGAGGTTGGTGGGAGCGATCCGGCCGCTGAGCACGACTCCACCATGCGGCTGATGGTGTCGATGCGCGGGCCATCACGAACGTCATCTCGGCGGATCACCCCCGGGTTTATCCTCCGGCTCGGCCCGCCTCCTGCCCACTGACGACTCGCTCTCGCCGCGGATTCGTCCCAGCCCGCGGCGGATTCGTCCCTAGATTTGCCCGATTCGTCCCTGCCTGTGCCCGATTCGTCCCTTTGTGCTTCGCGTGCATTGCTTGGGTGGGATTGGCAACTACAACACTACGGTATCCGTAACGCTCACCGTGTCGGCCCCGCCGATAAAGCAACACCCCTTCTGTAAATCCGGGTTTTAGAGGTGGGTCATCTGGCTTCCATGGTCAGGTAGGCACGTTCAGTTTCCCAATCGTCACTGATCTCTGAGAGGACGGCGGAAGCGAGCCTCAAGAGCGATGCCGCGTTCGGGAAGAGCGTGGCAACCCGCGTCCGCCGTTTGATTTCCTTGTTGAGTCGTTCGAGCCCATTGGTCGTGCGGAGCCGCCGCCGGTGGGCGGCGGGTACCCGCAGGACGGTGAGGGCCTCTGGGACGTTGTCTTCGAGCCAGGCTGCGAGCTGCGGAGCAGGCTTCTGGTAGCGGGCCACGACGTCGCGGAGCCGCCGCTCGGCTTCGGCAGGCTCGTCAGCGTCGAAGACGCGGCGAAGGTCGCTGGCGACCTCCGCCTTCATGCCGATCTTCGGCACGTGTGCCATGGCGTTCTGCATGAGATGGAACTGGCAGCGTTGCCAGGGCACCCCGGCGAGGACGGCCTGCCGGGCGGCCTTGAGCCCGCCGTGGTCGTCGCTGACGACGAGCTTGATGCCCCGCATGCCTCGATCGACAAGGCTTTGGAGGAAGGAACGCCAGTGCGTCTCGGCCTCGGAGAGTTGGACGCTGCAGCCGAGGATGCTTCGCTTGCCATCGGGGCCGATCCCGATGGCCGTGAGCAGGGCGCAGGGCACGATCGCCCCGCCGTGGCGGACCTTTTCGTAGCGGGCATCGAGGATGAGGTAGGTGATCTCCCCGATTGGCCGGTCGCGCCAGGCACTGAGTTGCTCGTCGAGTTCGGCCGCCGCCCGGCTCACCTGAGTCGAGGTGATCTCGAGGCCGCAGAGCTCCTCGACGATCGCCGTAACCTTTCGGGTGCTGACGCCCTGGACGTACATCTCGGCGACAGCAAGTGTCATGGCCCGCTCGCTGCGGACGCCCCGCTCGAGGGCCCGGGGGTAAAACGGCCGCCCGTTCTCATCGCGGTAGTCACGGGTCTGTGGGATCCGCAGGTCGACCCGGCCGACGCGGGTCTTCAGGGTCTTGGGTTTGAATCCGTTGGCATAGCCTTGACGATCGGCAGTTCGCTGATGAGACTCGGCCTGAAGCACCTGCTCACGCTCGATCTGCATCGCGTGATTCATGAGCGTGGCGAGGGCAGAGGCCATGGCAGTTGGGCCGTGCTCGATGAGCAGGGCCGTGAGGTCGTTGATGGCTGGGCATTCGTCTTGGTGGGTCATCGCAGGTTCCTTCTTGGTGGAGTAAGCACTTCCAAGAAAACCTCGATGGCCCACCTCTTCAACTCGGGCCGCCGGTGGGTGCCCGTCCTCGTCTCGCTACGCTCGACTTGGACGGGCACCCCTCGGCGATTTACAGAACGTATGTTGCACT
>CAJBSQ010000769.1 GCA_903958265.1 uncultured Planctomycetaceae bacterium | reverse complement strand
TGAGCCGGCTCGATGGAGCGGTTGGCCGCGTGCTCGATGCGATCCACGAGGCAGGGCTCGATGAACGCACGCTCGTTCTCTTTCTGAGCGACAATGGCGGCGAACCGCCGGTGCTCGGCACATCCATCGGCCCGCATCGGGGACACAAGTTCGACGTTCTCGAAGGGGGCATTCGCGTGCCGCTGGCCGTATGCTGGCCGGGCGGGGTGCCTGCCGGCGGACGGTTTGCGCCGATGGTCCACGGCATGGATATCTTCGCCACGGTGGCAGCCGCGGCCGGGGTCGAGCCGCCGCAGCCGCTCGACGGCGTCGACCTCCTGCCGTTTCTGCGGGGCGAGAAGCAGGGCGTGCCGCATGAGCGGCTGTTCTGGGTCTACAACGATCACGCCGACTGGCGGCGGACGGATCAGGACACGAATCTCGCCCGCCGACTGCTCGCCGTGCGCGAGGGCGACTGGAAGCTTCTGATCGAGGGCGACGAGCCGCCGCGTCTCTATGACGTCGCCGCCGATCCGGGGGAGTCGCGTGACCTCGCGGCCACCGAGCCTGCGCGAGTCGCAGAACTGCGACGAGCCGTCGCGGAGTGGGACGCCAGCATGGTCAGGCAGGTGATCCCCCCCCACCACCCTCACTACGGCCGCGATCGGCCGGGGCGGCGGTGATTCGCAGGCGGCGGAGTCGCGGAGCGGCTGTGTTATGATTTTGTGAGTTTCTGATCAGAAATCACCCGTCGAGCGGACCTTACCATGACAGCGAGGACGATCCGGGTTGAGCCGGCGCTGTTGCGGAAAATCAACGAGCGACGACTGCTTGAATACCTCCAGATGAATGGGCCGGCCTCGCGGGCGATGCTCCGCAGGCGGTCCGGGCTCACCGCTCCGACCGTGTCGAAGGCGATCGATTCCCTGCTCGAGAGGGGATTGCTCGAGGAGGTGGATCCGGAGCAGCCGGCGTTGGGGCGGCCCGGCAAGCTGGTGCGGATGGCCACGACCTCCGCGATGATCGTGGGCGTGCTCATCGACGTCCGCCGATGCACGGTCGTGGTAGCGGGCATGGATGGGAGGATCGCCGACGATCACACTCGTCGGTTTGCCACGCCCGATAGTTATGCCGCGCTGCTCGCAGCGATCGAGATGGAGTGCCGGCAGGTGCTCGCCGAATCCCCCGGCACCGCCCATGGGGTGGGTGTCGTGGTCAACGCGCTGATCACCACGCAGGAGCACCGCGTGGCTTCCTGCGCGAATCTCCACATTCTCGATGGCCATACCCCTGCCCATGACCTGGAGTCGCGAATCGACGTGCCGTGTCGGCTCCTCAAGGCGACGGCGGCACTCTGCCTGAGCGAGCGGGCCGCGGGCGCCGCGGTGGGGTGCGACGACTTCGCCCTGCTCGACATGACCACCGGCCTCGGGCTCGGCGTGATCAGCGGCGGCACCTTGGTGAAGGGCCGGAGCGGCATGGCCGGTGAGATTGGCCATGTCGTCGTCGATCCCGAGGGTAGCCCCTGCGGCTGCGGAAACCGAGGTTGCCTCGAAACGCTCGCCACCGACGCTGCGCTCCTGAGGCTGATGTCGACCAGGATCGGACGAGAGATCGATGCCGAGGAAGCGCGGCGGCTCCTCGCCCAGCCTGACCACGGCTTCGCCGCCGATGTCGACACGGTCGCCCGACACGTGGCCCTGGCCGCGTCGATGGTGGTCAACGTCTTCAATCCGGCGCGGGTCGTGATCCACAGCGACCTGTTCGCCGAGGATGAGCAGCGGTTGGCCGCGATCCGCACCTGGCTCGAGCGGTTGGGGCTCGCCGCGATCCTCGCGGACTGCACGCTCCAGCGAAGCCGGACGAGCAAGGAACAGGCGGCTGTGTCGGGAATCATTCACGAGCTCACGCACGCCTGGGCGCCGTCATTTCGAGACGGATAGGGAGCAGACCGGCCCCAGCGGCCAAGCCGCGCATGTGGGCCCCGACGGGGCTGACTCTCCGAGCGGCGATGACATGCGGCCGCAGGGGCTCATGGCCCGCCCACAAACTCCAGGCAATTCAGGTTTACCCAGACCTTGACGAGCCGGAAGCCGAGATAGTAAACTTCGCTCATTAAGTTATCCGAGGGGCCCCGGGGGCGTTGCTCCCGGGAGCAGGGAGACATGCCAATGTGCCGATTTTCAGACCGTTTTCGTCCGCTGGTACGAGCGGTCATGGCATGTGCCGTGGCGGCGCTGGCGAGCCTCCCGCTGGCTGAGGCTCAGACGTGGACCGGAGGCGGTGCCGACAGCCTGTGGAGCACGAGCGGCAACTGGTCCACCGGGCTGGCGGGTGCCAGCGTGACGTCGCTGGCATTCACGGGCAGCACCTCCGTCAACTCGTCGACCAACGACCTCGTGACCACGGTATCCACTGCGATCAGCTTCACGAATGCCGTGGGCGGAACCGGCGCCGCAGTGACCCTCGCGGGTTCGGGAACCGTCACCCTCAACGGGGCGACGCCGATCACCTCGGTTTCCACCACCGCGAATGTCACGGATGAGATCGGATTCCCGCTGAAACTCAACGGTGGGAACAAGACGT
>CAJBSQ010000768.1 GCA_903958265.1 uncultured Planctomycetaceae bacterium | reverse complement strand
TGTCGCAGATGCCCTCGATCGAGTCGGTGATCACCGTCGCCAGGATGCCCCCCACGCCGTCGGCGGCAAGCTCGTCGCAGGCCCGGCGGCACTGTTCGAGCGTGAGGCTGCGGGAGCAGAAATCGGCCCCGGCGTAGCCGTTCACCTGGATGTCGAAGTCGCCCACCACGAAGCCGTCCTCGGAAATTGAGTTGCAGACGCACATGATATGGGATCGGCTGGATTCAGAACCCGCCGGGGCCTCGTCGCCCGGCGTTTGCTCCGGGCCCGACGCGGTGGGAACCTTCTCCTGTGCCGGCGCGGCAGATCCTGCCTGCGGCCGCGACCCAAGTCCTGATGTGCCCGTCCTGCCGCGGAGACTTCCCATGCCCGTTATCCGAACAACGTTCGGCCTGCTTGCCCTCGCCCTCTCCCTTGCTCTGGCCGCGACCGTCCGCGGGCTCGCCGCCGACGCCCCGCTGCCGCTGGAGTCGGTGGTCTTGTTCACGTCGGGCGTGGGCTACTTCCAGCACGCGGGCGAGGTGACCGGCGATGCCACCGTCGAGATGCAGTTCGCGGCCGACGATGTCAACGACCTGCTCAAGAGCATGGTGGTGCTCGATCGCGACGGCGGGGCTGCGACCGTCACCTACGCCTCCCGCGACCCGGTCACGAAGACCCTCGGCACGTTCGCCGTCAACCTCACCGACAACCCGTCGCTCGGCGACCTCCTCGGCCGGCTCCGCGGCCAGAAGGTGGAACTCGACGCCGCCTCCCCGGTGGCGGGCACGATCGTGGGTGTTGAGAAGCGGCGGCTGGAGGCCGGCAAGGACCAGACGGTCGAGAAGCAGTTCCTCACGCTGCTCACCTCCGACGGGCTGCGGACGCTCGCGCTTGATGCGGTCACGCGGATCAAGCTTGTCGATGCCCGGCTCCAGGGTGAGCTCGAGAAGGCCCTGGCCGTGCTCGCACTGGCCACCGATAACGAGAAGAAGGGGGTGGCCATCGCCTTCACGGGCAAGGGGCCGCGGAACGTGGTCGTCGGCTACGTGCAGGAGTCGCCGATCTGGAAGACGAGCTACCGGCTCGTGCTCGATGGCGATGCGGCGGCGACGAAGGCCCGGCTCCAGGGCTGGGCGATCGTGGAAAACACGACCGACGCCGACTGGCGAAACGTACGGATGGCGCTGGTCAGCGGCCGGCCGATCTCGTTTGTGATGGACCTCTACCAGCCGCTCTACGTGCCACGGCCCTTCGTGGAGCCCGAGCTCTACGCGTCGCTGCGGCCGCAGGTCTACGGCCAGACGATGTCCGATGCCGACAAGCCGCTCGCCCTGGCGGACCGGCGGCTCGACGAGCGGGGGGCTCGTGGTGGCCTCGCCCGGCGGGAAATGGCCAAGGGAGTGCCCGCCGCGCCGGCGGCGATGGCGGCCGACGGGGCGATCGCGATGGACGCGGTCAGTGGCGTCGGGGGCGGCGCGGCCAGGGGGAGCGCCATCGCGGGCATTGCGGCCCTGCAGACGGCGGCGGCCGGCAGCGATCTCGGCGAACTCTTCCGCTACGAGATCGAGAAGCCGGTCACGCTCGAGCGGCAGCGGTCGGCGATGCTGCCGATCGTCGCCGCCGAGGTCGAGGCCGAGAAGGTGGCGATCTACGACGAGCGGGTGCTCACCAGGCATCCGCTCTCCGGGCTGCGGCTCAAGAACACAACTGGTCTCCATCTCATGCAGGGCCCGCTCACCGTCTATGATCAGGCGGGCGGCGGGAGCTACTCCGGCGACGCCCGCATCGAAGACATGGCGCCCGGCACTGAGCGGTTGGTGAGCTACGCCGTCGATCTCGACGTGGAGGTGGCGGCCCGCGGGGAGGGGCGGGCCGAGGAGATCGTCAACGTGCGGCTCGTGAAGGGCACGCTGTTCGCCGCCCGGAAGCTCGCCCGGGCGAAGGTCTTCGAGGTGAAAAACTCCGGAAAGAACGCGGTGAAGGTGCTGCTCGAGCATCCGCTCGAGGGAGGCTGGACGCTCGTGGCGCCGGAGAAGCCCGAGGAGAAGACCCGCGACCGCTACCGGTTTGCGGTTGTCGCCGAGCCGGGCAAGCCCGTCACGCTGGAGGTGGCCGAGGAGATGCCCATCGAGGAGACGCAGGTGCTCACCAACCTCGACGACGACGCCATCCTCTTCTACTCGCGGGCGAAGGCGACCTCGCCGGCCGTCCGCGAGGCGCTCGCCGAAGTGGTTCGTCGCAAGCGGGAGATCGAGCAGCTCGTCCGCGACAAGGGAGTGCGGGAGCAGGAGATCGCCACGATCGATCAGGAGCAGGCCCGGATCCGCGGCAACATGGGGGCCCTCGACCGCACGAGCGACCTCTTCAACCAGTACGTGCGGAAGTTCGCCGATCAGGAGAAGCGGATCGAGACCCTCCGGGGCGAGATTGCGGGCCTCGTTGCGACGGAGCAGGAGGCGCGGAAGGGGCTCGACGACTATCTTCTCGCGCTCGACGTGAAGTGAACGACGACGGCCCCCGGGAGGTTCGAGGCATGCGACGGTTCAAGGGTGTCTTGGCTGCGGTGGTCGCGGCGGTGGTGATCTGGCCGGGCTCATTGCCGGCTCGGGCGGCCGACGTGGCCGCGCCGGCCGATGCGGCGCGGGCGCCGGCCGAGGGGGCGAAGGCGGCGGCCGAGGGCATCGACGAAATCGCCTGGGATCTCGTGCGGGCCGCCGGCCCGGGCAACGTCGTCGTCTCCCCGGCGAGTGTCTGGGAGGCGTTGGCGATGACGCACCAGGGGGCCCGCGGCGAGACGGCCGCCGAGATCGCCGGCGTGCTGGGGATGCCCGACGAGCGGGCTGCGATTGCGATCGCGGCCGAGGGCCTGCGGGTATCCCTCGCCGAGGCGCGGGGCCGGGCGATCACGCTCGACGTCGCCAACCGGCTCTGGGTGCAGCGGGGCAAGGCCCTCGAGGGAGAATTCACGGCCACGCTCGCGAAGCGGTTTGGCGCCGGCGCCGGCGAGGTCGACTTCTCCGGGGCGGCCGAGGTGGCCCGCGGCGAGATCAACGGCTGGGTAGCCGACCACACGGCGAAGAAGATCCCGGAACTGTTGAAGGCGGGGGTGATCACACCACTGACGCGGCTCGTGCTCACCAACGCCGTCTCCCTGAAGGCTCCGTGGGCCGAACCCTTCAGGCCGGCGGCAACGAGGCCCGAGCCCTTTCTGCTCGCCCCCGACACACCCGTGGACGTTCCCTTCATGCATTCCTCCGGCCGGCTGGTCGCGGGCCGCATCGGGGCCGAAGACGAGGCGGCCACGGTCTGTGAAATCCCCTATGCCGGCACCAGGCTCGTGATGGTGATCGTCGTACCCCAGCGGACGGACGGGCTCGGCGCGGTGCTGGGCAAGCTCGACGGTGACTGGCGGACGAAGTGGAACGGCGTGGGAGCGGGCGACGTCCGGGCCCGCGCGGTCGAGCTCGCGCTGCCGAAGTGGACCGCCCGTCGGCCGCTCGGGCTCAACGCGGCTCTCGAATCGCTCGGCATGAAGCGGGCCTTCGACTCGAGCGCCGCCGACTTCTCGGGCATCGACGGCACCAAGAACCTGTTCGTGAGCGACGTGGTGCACGAGGGTTTCGTGGACGTCTCCGAGGAGGGCACCGAGGCCGCAGCGGCGACGGGCGTGGTGGTCGGGGTGCGGAGCATGGCGCCGAGCCGCGAGGAGCCGCTGGAGGTGCAGGCCGACCGGCCCTTTGCGTGGGCCGTGGTTGACCGCGGCACGGGCGCCGTCCTCTTTGCCGGCGTTGTGGCCGACCCTCGCGGGTAAGGCCGTGCGGGGCCTGGCTACGCCAGGATCGCCTTCACGACCTTCGCCGGCTCCACGCCCGTGAGCTTCGCGTCGAGCCCCTGATACTCCACCGTGAACCGCGCGTGGTCGATGCCCACGAGGTGCAGCATCGTGGCGTGCAGGTCGCGGACGTTCACCGGATCGGCCACCGTGAAGTAGCCGAAGTCGTCGGTGGCGCCGTGGGTGATGCCGCCCCTGACGCCGCCCCCGGCGAGCACCATGCTGAAGCCCTTGATGTGGTGGTCGCGGCCGATCTTCTTGCCCTCGCCCTGGCCCATCGGCGTCCGCCCGAACTCGCCGCCGATCACCACCAGCGTGTCGTCGAGCATCCCGCGGCGAGCCAGGTCGGTGAGCAGGGCCGCCGCAGCCCGGTCGGTCGGCGGGCAGATCTCCTTCATGAAGCCGTCAATCCCGCTGTGGTGATCCCAGTCGCTGGCATAGACGTGCACAAACCGCACGCCCCGTTCCACCAGCCGCCGTGCCATCAGGCAGTTGGTGCCGACCGACGCCTTGCCCTGCTCGGCGCCGTAAAGGGCGAGCGTCTCGGGGCTCTCGCCCGAGAGGTCGGCGAGCGTCGGCACGCTCGTCTGCATCCGGAAGGCGAGTTCATACTGCTTGATCCGCGTGGCTACGTCGGGGTCGTGCAGCGAGGCGAGCCGGTGCCGCTCGAGCGCCGCCACCGAGTCGATCAGGTCCCGCTGATGGGCCGAGGACACGCCCGGGGGATTGGCCGCGTAGTGCACCGGCGGCCCGCTGGTGGCGAACTCGACGCCCTGAAAGTGGCCCGGGAGGAAGCCAGAGTGCCACTGCCGCGCGGCGATCGGCTGCGGGTTGCGGCCGACCTTGCTCGTCATCACCACGAATCCCGGCAGGTCGTCGGCCTCGCTGCCGAGGCCGTAGGTCACCCACGCGCCCATGCTCGGCCGGCCGGAGAGCGCCGTGCCGCAGTTCATGAAGGTGTGCGCCGGATCGTGATTGATCTGCTCGGTCACCATGCTCCGCACGATGCAGCAGGAGTCGGCAAGCGCTCCGAGCTTCGGGAAGAAGTCGCTCACCTCCGCGCCGCACTGGCCATAGCGGGAGAACTTTGTCCGCGGTCCCAGGCAGATCAGCTTCTTGCCCTGCAGCTGCGCGATCGGCTGGCCGGCCGTAACGCTCTCGGGCATCTCCTGGCCGTCGAGTTCGGCGAGCTTCGGTTTCGGGTCGAAGGTCTCGAGGTGGCTCGGCCCTCCCGCCAGACACAGAAAAATCACCGCCTTGGCACGGGGCTGATGATGCCGCGGGAAG
>CAJBSQ010000767.1 GCA_903958265.1 uncultured Planctomycetaceae bacterium | reverse complement strand
GGATGCTGGGGGCGGTGGGCCGAGGGAAGTTGCCGTGCGAGCCGGTCAGGCTTCGACTTTCTTGGCCACGCGGAAGACTTCGTCGAAGCTCGTGATCCCGCGGAGGACCTTCTGGATGCCGTCGTCGAACATCACCCGCATTCCATTGGCACAGGCGGCGCGGCGGATGTCTTGCGTGGGGGCGCCCTGGAAGGCGAGCTCGCGGATCTTGCCGCTCATCACCATCAATTCGAAGATCCCTAGCCGCCCCTTGTAGCCGCTCTTTGTGCAGTTGGCACAGCCACGCCCCTTCATGAAGGTGGCGCCTTTGAGCATCTCCGCCGTCACGCCGGCCGTCTCGATCGCCGTGTCGAGCGGCTGGAAGGGCTGCTTGCACTTCACGCAATTCACTCGCACCAGTCGCTGGGCCACCACCGCGATGATGCTCGAGGCGACGAGGTACGCCGGCACCCCCATATCGATCATGCGCGTGATGGCACTGGGGGCGTCGTTGGTGTGGAGCGTGCTGAACACGAGATGCCCCGTCAGCGACGCCTGGATCCCCATCTGGGCCGTTTCCGTGTCGCGCATCTCGCCGACGAGGATTACGTTTGGCGCCTGGCGGAGCATGGCGCGGATGACGCGGGCGAAGTCGAGGCCGATGTTGTGGCGCACCTCGACCTGATTGATCCCGGCGAGGTAGTACTCGACCGGATCCTCGGCCGTGATGATCTTCGTGTCGGGGCGGTTGAGCTCGTTGAGCGAGGCGTAGAGCGTCGTCGTCTTGCCGGAGCCCGTCGGGCCGGTGACGAGGATGATGCCGTTGGGGCGGCGGATGAGAGTCTTGAAATTGCGGAAGTCGTGCTCGGAGAGGCCGAGCTGGCGGATGCCGACGCGGATGTTGTCCTTGTCGAGAATCCGCATGACGACCGATTGGCCGTGATTCGTGGGCAGAACGCTGACGCGGAGATCGTAGTCTTTGCCGTCGGCCGTGAGCTTGATGCGGCCGTCCTGCGGGCGGCGGCGCTCGGCGATGTCGAGCCGCGAAAGGATCTTGATGCGCGAGAGGATCGCGCCGAGGAGGCGGCGGGGGGGGTTGTCGCGCTCGACGAGCCGGCCGTCGATCCGGTAGCGGATGCGGACGCGATCCTCGAACGGCTCGATGTGGATGTCGCTGGCCCGCAGCTGCACCGCTTCGGTGATGATCAGGTTGACGAGCTTCACCACCGGGGCATCGGAGTTGTCTTCCTGGGCCGCGGCGGCCTGCTGCTCGACTGCCGTCTCGGTGAAGTCGATGGCGGTGTCGGTGAACTCCTGGAGCATCGAGTCGGCGCTCTCGCCGTCGGAGAGGCCGTAGTGGCGGTTGATCGACTCGACGATCTGCTCGCGGACGGCGAGCGCCATCTCGATCTCGCGATTGAGGATAAACCGCAACTTCTCCTGCGCGTCCATGTCGGTGGGATCGCAGGTGGCAATGCGGAGCGTGCCGCCCGACTCCGAGAGCGGGAAGATCGTGTTTTCGCGGGCCACGCTCTCCGGAAGGAGCTGCACGATCTCCTCGGGCACGGAGATGTCGGCGAGGTTGACGAACTTGAGGCGGTGGGCCTTGGCCAGCACCTTCATCACCTTCACCGCCTCGACGTACCCGAGCCGGACCACCTCGTCGTGGACCTTCTTGCCAGACGTGCTCGCCATCCGCATCGCCTCCGCGAGCTGCTCGGCGGAGACGATGCCCTCGGAGACGAGGATCTGGGAGAATGCGTCGGGTGGCATGGCGGTGGGAGCGGGAGGCGTGGGCGGGGCGGTCAGGCGGGCTGCGGCGGCTGTTCGAGAAACGTATCGGAGTGTTCGTAGCCGGGGGCACAGGTGCAGAGGAAGACGAGTTCGCCGTCGCCGGTGTTGCGGATGGTGTGGCGGGCGCCGGGGGGGATGGCAATCGCGTCGCCCGGGCCGACGGCCCGTGTCTCGGTGCCGAGGGTCATGTCGGCCTGGCCGACGAGGATGTAGTAGATCTCCTCGGTCACGGCATGGTGATGGGGCGTGGTCGCACCGCCGCGGGGGAGCCGGGCCTCGGCGAGACTCTGCTGGCGGATCGACGAGTTGCGGTGGGCGAGCAGTTCGCGGATCGTGGAGCCGTCGACCGTGGTGAACGGCTTCGCATCCCTCTGGTTGACAACGTCCATCGGCATCCGCTGGCTCTGGGGGGTCCCCGGTCAATCGCTACCCGCTCTGTGAAACATACCAGACGGGTGGGGATCGAGAACGAGCCGGCCGGTCGCCCGGCCCGCCGGAGCCGAACGGCCCCCGTGCCCATCTGGCTCCGGGCCCACCCCGTCGCCGCAGGGCTTTTCCTGCGAGCCGCACGACCGTTCCACCGTAGCCGCAGGTTTTCTACCTGCTAGCCGCATACGACAGACGGCGGCCCCACCCGTAGCCGCAGGTTTCTTACCTGCTAGCCGCGCACGACAGGCGACAACCCCACCCGGGCGTTCCAGCAGGACACCCTGCCCCTACGAGGTAAGGCTTTTGCGGTGGAACAGCAACACGGCCGGCGGCATCGGGCGGCGCTCCCACGACTCGGCATCCGGCAGGGCGGCGGGATCAAACAACGTATCCGCCTCGACCACCACCGTGCTCCCCGGGGGAGCGACGCGGCACATCATCTCGATCAGGGCGAGCAGCTCCTCCCGCCGCTCGTGCCCCTCGCCAAAAAATGACCAGGGCGGCGAGACGAACGTAATCCAGGGCATGTCGGTCGGCAGCTCGGGCATCCGCCGCGACCAGAGCAGTACGTCTCCCGAACGGATGTCGCAGCGGTCTACGACGTCGAGATCCCGGGCCGACTTTCGGAGGATGTCGGCGGTGGGAAAGTGCCGCTCCACAAAAATCGCCCGCGAGGCGCCCCGACTGATGGCCTCGAAGCCAAGGGCGCCGGTGCCGGCGAACAGGTCGATCGCCAGGGCCCGCCGGACGTCGGTGCCCAGGAGGTCGAAGAGCGACTCGCGGACGCGGTCTTTCATCGGCCGCGTGCGACCGTCCGGCTGGTGGGCGAGGCGGCGACGCCGCAGCTCGCCGCCGCCGATCCGGGGGGCACTGGCCGCTTCGTCGTCGGCCGGGCCGCGGGGGGCGTGCCGCGGCTTGGAGCTGGCCTGACCGGGGCGGCGGGGGGGGCGGGGCATGCGGGCGGTTCCGAAGGTGCGGTGGAGGATGCTATCGTACCCGGACCTAGAGGAGGCACGAATCGCATGGAAGCACGACGACGCATGGCGGCCGCGGTGGTATTGCTCGCGGGAACCGCATGGACCGGCGGGGTGGCGGCCCAGACCGCAACCGCAGCAAAGCCCGACGCCGCGGCAGCGAAGGCGGAGTTTGATGCCGCCGGCCGCGAGTTTAAGCAGCTCGTCTCCGACATGACCGTGCTCCAGGCGCAGTACCACCAGCCTCAGGCCGACCAAGACGCGATCGAGGCCAAGTTCAAGGAGGCCAGCACGAAGGCGGTCGCGGCCAGCGAACGATTCGAGGCCGCCGCCCTCGCCCTCGCGGTGGCCGATCCGAAGAATGCGGAGGCCCGGCAGATCAGCAGCGAATCGCTGAAGGGGGCCGTGCGTGCAGACGCGGCGGAGGTGGCCCTCGAAAAGGCGGCGAAACTGGATGCGGCCGGCGTGGCCGATGGCGAGGTCTGCTCCGTCGCCGCCGCCGCCGCGGTCGTGCTGTCGCGGCTCGACGAGGCCACCGCATGGATCGCCAAGGCCAAGGCGGCCGGCGCGAGAAAGGATCGCCTCGCCGAACTCGAAGCGACCATCGACCACGATCGCCTCAAGGTGGACGACGAACTCGCAAAACGTACCGCGGAGGCGGCGGCCGACGACCTGCCGCGGGTGAAGATCGCCACCAGCGCAGGAGACGTGGTGGTGGAACTCTTCGAGAATGAGGCGCCCAACACCGTGGCAAACTTCGTGAGTCTGGTCGAAAAGGGCTTCTACGACGGCACGCCCTTTCACCGCGTGATCAGCGGCTTCATGGCCCAGGGGGGCGATCCCACGGGCACCGGTGGGGGCGGCCCCGGCTACACGATCGCCTGCGAGGTCAACGCGCCGGGAGCCCGCAAGCACTTCCGCGGCACGCTCTCGATGGCCCATGCGGGACCGGACACCGGCGGCTCGCAGTTTTTCCTGACGTTTCGGCCCACCGAGCACCTCG
>CAJBSQ010000766.1 GCA_903958265.1 uncultured Planctomycetaceae bacterium | reverse complement strand
CAGCGGCCAATCACCCGCCGCCGCCGACCAGCCGATGGAACTCGTCGTCGCCGCGGTCGGCCGGCTCTCGACGCCGGAGGAGTTCGGCGCGATCGTGCTCGACGCCGATGCCTCCGTGCCCGGCACGCCACTGGTGCGGCTCCGAGACGTCGCCCGCATCGAACTGGGCGCGGCCAGTTACGACCAGACCTGCCGCTACAACGGCAAGCCGGTGGTAGGGCTGGCCATTTTCCAGCTACCCGACACCAACGCGCTGGAGTGCGCGGCGGCGATCCATGAAACCATGACGAGACTGGCCACGCGGTTTCCCCCGGGTCTTGAGTACGTGATCGGCTATGACACCACGCCGTTCATCACCGAGTCGATTGTCGAGGTCGTGAAGACGCTCCGCGACGCGATCGTGCTGGTGGCACTGGTGGTGCTCCTCTTCCTACAGAGCTGGCGGGCGACGTTGATTCCGCTCGTCGCCGTGCCGGTCGCGGTCGTCGGCACCTTCGCCGCGATGGCCGCCATGGGCTTCAGCCTCAACACGCTCTCCCTGTTCGGCCTCGTGCTTTCGATCGGCATCGTGGTGGACGATGCGATCGTGGTGGTGGAGAACGTCGAGCGGTGGATCAAGCAGGGGCTCTCGCCGCGGGAGGCGGCCGGCAAGGCGATGGACGAGGTCACCGGTCCGGTGATCGGCGTGGCGGCAGTTCTCTCCGCGGTCTTCGTGCCCTGCGGGTTTATCGGCGGCGTCACCGGCCTGTTCTTCCGGCAGTTCGCCCTCACGATCGCGGTGTCGACGGTCCTCTCGGCCGTCAACTCGCTCACGCTCAGCCCGGCGCTGGCGGCCCTCCTGCTGCGGCCTCACGGCGCCCCGCCGGATCCGCTGGAGCGGCTGCTCGACCGCCTGCTCGGCCCGCTCTTCCGGGCCTTCAACCGGCTCTTCGACGCCGTCGGTGGCGGCTACGCGCGGGGCGTGGCCGCGTTGGTCGGCCACAGCCGCCTGGTGATGCTCGGCTACCTGGTGCTGGTGCTGGTGACGTGGCGGATCTTTGCCTGGTATCCACAGGGATTCGTGCCGCTGCAAGACCAGCGGTACCTGATTGCCACGGTGCAGTTGCCCGACGGGGCGGGAGTGCAGCGGACCGGGGAGGTGCTCGACCGCGTCGACGCCCTCGCCCGCACGGTGCCGGGCGTGACCGACACGCTGACGATCGCCGGGATGTCACTCCTCTACAACGCCAACGCCCCGCACTGGGGCTCGATGTTCGTGATGCTCGACGAGTATGCCAACCGCCGCACCCAGGAGACCTCGATGCTGGGGATCATTCGGGTGCTTCGCGAGCGGTGCCGGCTGGAGGTGCCCGATGCGGTGGTGGGCGTCTATCCGGCGCCGCCCGTGAAGGGTCTGGGTACCGCCGGCGGCTTCAAGTTTTACCTGCAGGATCGCGGCAAACTGGATCCGCGGGTGATGCAGGAGTCGATCGAGAAGTTCGCGGCCACCATGGAAGGCTGGAAACTGCCGCTGGTGGTCGGCGACTACCGGGCCGACTCGCCTCAGTACTTCCTCGACATCGACCGCGAAAAGATCCGGGCGCTCGGCATCCCGATCACCTCCGTGTTCCAAACGCTGCAAATGGACGTCGGGTCGTTCTACGTCAACAACTTCAACCGTTTCGGCCGGTCGTGGCAGGTGACGGTGATGGCCGACGAGGGCTTCCGCAATAGCGTCGAGGACCTCCGCGAGTTTAAGGTGGCCACCCGCGACGGCGGGATGGTGCCGCTGGCGACGGTGCTCGACGTCCGACCGGCCATGGGGCCGGCGATCATGATGCGGTACAACCTCTACCCCGCGGCTCCGATCACCGGGATCCCCAATCCATTCGAGAGCGGCTCGGTGCTGATCGACCGTGTCGCCGACACTGCGGCGGCCCAGCTTCCCGACAGCTACTCGTACGAATGGTCGGATGTGTTTTTCCTGCAGATCGCGGCGGGCAACACGGCGGCGCTGCTGCTGGGCCTGGGCGTGATGCTCGTGTTCCTGGTGCTTGCAGCGCTCTACGAGAGCTGGTCGCAGCCGCTGGCCGTGATCCTCGTCGTGCCGCTCTGCCTGCTGGCGGCGGTCGGCGGACTGGTCGTGGCGAAGCTGCCGATCGACATTCTCGCGCAGGTGGGGCTCGTGGTTCTCGTCGGCCTGGCCAGCAAAAATGCGATCCTGATCGTGGAGTTCGCCCGCCAGCTCCGCGCCGAGGGGCACGACGTGCGGTCGGCCACGCTCACGGCGAGCCGGCTGCGGCTGCGGCCGATCCTGATGACCTCGCTGGCCTTCATCCTCGGTGTCTTCCCACTCGTGGTCGCGCGGGGCGCGGGGGCTGAACTCCGCTGGTCGCTGGGGATCACGGTCTTCGCGGGGATGATCGGCGTCACGCTGTTCGGCATCTTCTTGACGCCGGTGTTCTTCTACGTTCTCGAACGGCTGAGCGACCGTGCGTGGGGGCCGGCGGCCGGCCGCGAGGCAAAACCGTCCGCTTCTTTGACAGGCGGCGAGGTGGGAGACTAGAGTCTTCCGGGTCCGCCCTCCCCCCCTCTTTTTACCGGAACCGCTGCTGCACGCTCCCGTCATCGGTGTCTCCACGACTCGGTGGCCTTCTTTCGGCAGCGCGGTTGCATGGATGGCGGCAGCCTGAATCAGGCCGGCGTGCCTTCCTGTTTTTCCATGCAGTGATGGTGCGCGCCGAGCGAAGGGAACTGGTCGTGGCGGGCATCCGTTGGCCGGGTCGGCAGAAACGCCTTCCAACGAAAGGCCACGTCATGAACTGTTTGTATCGGAGGCGGCCCGCCGCTCGCGGGACCGCCGTTGCCGTCCTTGCTGTGCTCGCGATCGGGGCCTTGATCCGCCCGGCATGTGGCGACGTCGTCACCTGGACCGTCGCATCGGGCACGTGGAACATCGGCGGCAACTGGTCGGGTGGAGCCGTGCCCACCACCAGCGGCACCGCGATCATCGACGCGAGCCGCACGGTGCTCTTGGGAACCGGGGTCTCCGGCACGGCGGCGAGCGCCGTCATCGCCAACACCTCCACCGGCACGATGAGCCTCTCCGGCGGCCAGTTGACGGCCGCCGCGAGCATCGTGGGCATGAGCCAGGGGTCGAACGGCACCGTGACCGTCAGCAGCGGCTCCTGGACCACCAGCGGCGACCTCGAGCTCGGCCGCTCCGGCACCGCAACGATGCAGATATCCGGTGGTAGGGTGAGCAACGCCACCGGCTATCTCGGCAACTACTACGTCACCGTCGGGGCCAACGCCACCGGCAGCGCCACCGTGACGGGTGGCACCTGGGCCAACTCGAGTGACCTCTACGTCGGCTGGTCGGGCGTGGGAGCGCTCACCGTCGACGGCGGCGTCGTGACGAGCGCCAACAGCACGATTGCCTTCCT
>CAJBSQ010000765.1 GCA_903958265.1 uncultured Planctomycetaceae bacterium | reverse complement strand
TGCACGACGCCGATTTCATTGTTGGCCAAGAGCACCGACACGAGGAACGTATCGGGCGTGAGCGCGGCCTCGAGATCCGTCAGTCGCACGCGGCCGGGCACGCCGTCGGGATCGCCCTGCCGCACCACCGGCAGGCGGGTGACGGCGAAGCCCTCGCGGTCGAGATGCTCGATAGGATCGAGGACGGCGTGATGCTCCGTGGCCAGCGTCACCACGCGGCCCCGCGGCACGCCGCCGGTTGCCCCGCGGCTCCGCGATGCCGTGCCGAGGATCGCGAGGTTCGCGCTCTCGGTGGCCCCGCCGGTGAACACGATCTCGCGGGGCTCGGCCCCGATCGCCGCCGCGAATGCGGCCCGCGATTCGTCGACGGCCTCGCGGGCCTCGCGGCCCATCTCGTGCGTCACGCTGCCGGCGTTGCCGTAGCGGTCGGTGAGCCACGGCAGCATCGCCTCGAGCACCCGCGGGTCGAGCCGCGTGGTGGCATGGTTGTCGAGGTAGATGGTGCGGTGCCGTTCGGCCATGGCCTCAGCCAACTCTCCCCGCCCGGATCGCGTCGAGCGTGATCTGCGACCAGGTCTCAAACCGTTCGCGGTCGGCCAGGAGCGCCTCGAGCGATTCGAAGCCGCACTCGATCAGTTCGCTCTCCCGCGAGGCGACGCCCGGCTTCTCCAGTTTGAGCACGTGCACGATCCCGAGGTGCACGCTGCCCACGGCATTCGAGTCGTCGTTGATCAGGCCCACGCAGCGGGCCGTCCAGCCCCCGTCGATCGAGATTTCCTCGGCCAGTTCCCGGCGCATGCCCGCGTCGTACGACGTGTCGTCGCCGTGTTCTCCGTCGGTGCTCGAGATATGACCGCCGATCCCGACCGAACGCTTGGCCCGCAGTCGGGCCTCGCTCTGCCCACCCCCACGGGTGTAGGCGAAGTAGTGCGGTTGGCCATCGGCGCTTACCCAGGAGAGCACGCAGTAGGGAATGAGTTGCTTGAACGACGGGTCGTCTTCGACGGTCGCCCGCGGCCGCCACGACGTGTGCCTGGGATCGAGCAGCGTGGGAAGATAGGCGGCCGTGTCGCCGCAGAAGCCCTGAAAGGCTCCGACCCGCTCGAACAGCGCCCGCGGCACCACCAGCACGTCTTCCTGCGGCATCTCGCCCATCGCACGGTCTCCCTCAAAGAATGAGCATCGCATCGCCGTAACTCAGCATCCGGTAGCGTTCCCGGATCGCCTCGGCGTAGGCCCGCATCACCAAATCCCGCGACGCCAGCGCCGACACCAGCACCATGAGCGTTGTCCGCGGCATGTGAAAGTTCGTCAACAGGCTATCGACCACCCGGAACGGAAACCCGGGTTTGATGAACAGGTCGGTCGTCCCGGACCACGGCGAGAGCGTGCCGCCACGGGCCGCCGTCTCCAGCGTCCGCACGGCCGTGGTGCCCACCGCGATCACACGGCCTCCGCGAGCCCTGGCCTCTTCCACCCTCTGCACCGTCTCCTCCGCACAGCTGCACCATTCGCCGTGCATCAGGTGATCGTCGAGCCGGTCGGCCGTGATCGGACGGAACGTGCCAACGCCCACGTGGAGCGTGACGGCGGCCCGCCGCACGCCCCGCGCCTCGAGGGCGGCGAGCGTCTCGGGGGTGAAGTGGAGCCCTGCGGTGGGAGCTGCGGCCGACCCCGCCTCCCGGGCAAACACCGTCTGATAGCGGTCGAGGTCGCCGTCGTGCTCGACGCCGCCGCGGATGTAGCCGGGAAGCGGCACGCGGCCGACCCGCGTGAGCACCGCCTCGAACGACTCGCTCGCCGCCGCCCCGAGCGGCCGCACCACCCACGCCCCGCCGTCGCCGCGGCCCACGAGTTCGAGTTCGATCGAGTCGCTTCCGGCGCGGTCGGTGAGCACCACCCGCTCCCCGAAGTCGGGCCGCCCCCGCGACTGCGCAAGCACGGTCCAGCAGCCCGGCGTGGGCCCCGCGGCCGTGGCGGCCAGGAACAGCCCCTCCCACCTGCCGCCGGTCTTCGCGCGGCGACCGACGAGCCGGGCCGGCACCACCCGGGTGTCGTTGACGACAACGAGGTCGCCGGGAGCGAGCAGGTCGGGCAGGTCGCGGATCGACCGGTGACTGAGCGAGCCGTCGGCCCGATTCACGACCAGCAGCCGCGCCGCGGCCCGGTCGGCCAGCGGCTCCTGGGCCACGAGGTCCCGCGGCAGGTCGTAGTCGTAGGAGTCGGCGGCATGGAGATCGGCGTCGGCCATCGCATCCCATGGTACCGCCGGCTTGTGTAAAGTGGCACGATCATGACGCCCTCCAGCATTCACACCAGCGTTCTCCCCGTCGAAGTCATGTCGTACCTGGCGATCGAGCCGGGCATGACGGTGGTCGACGGCACGCTCGGCGGCGGCGGCCACACGCGGCTGATGGCCGAGGCCGTGGGGCCCACCGGCCGGGTGATCGCCGTCGACCGCGATCCGGCCGCGATCGAACGGGGCGCCCGAGAGCTGGCTGGGAAGCCGATCCGCTTCGCGCAGGCCAACTTCTGCGACATCCCGGAGGTGCTCGACGCGCTCTCGATCGACACGGTCGATCGGGTGCTGCTCGACGTCGGACTCTCGAGCGACCAGCTCGCCGACGACACGCGGGGCTTCTCGTTCGATTCCGAAGGCCCGCTCGACCTCCGCTTCGATCCCACCGAGGGCGAGCCCGCCTGGCGGATGATCAACCGCCTCCGTCCCGAGACGATCGCCGACATCATTTACGAGTTTGGCGAGGAGCGATTCAGCCGGCGGATCGCCCGACGGATCGCCGCCGTCCGCGGGCAGTCGCCGATCCGGTCGTCTCGCGACCTCGCGAGGGTCGTGCTCTCGGCCGTGCCGCGGCAGAAGCCGCCGCCGCGGCTCCACCCTGCCACGCGAACGTTTCAGGCGTTGCGGATCGCCGTCAATCAGGAGCTCAAGAGCCTGCGGATCGCGTTGGAGCGGGTGCCGCCGCGGCTGTCTCCGGGGGGTCGGATGGCGGTGATCTCGTTCCACTCGCTCGAGGACCGGCTGGTCAAGGAAGCCTTCCGCAACCGCCAGGTCTGGGACAACCTCACCACCTCCCCGATCGAGGCGTCTGTCGAGGAGGAGTCTCGCAATCCGAGGAGCCGCTCCGCCAAGCTCCGGGCGGCCCAGTTGGCCGCGCCCCCGGCCCCCGACGGAAAATAGGCAAGCCCGGCAAGACGCCACCGCTTCGGGCGGTCTGGCAACGCGGCGGTGATTTCAGGACACTCCCGCCCCCTCACTCTGGGCGCGAGCGCCGCCCGCAGAGCCGCGGACGATTCATGGGACGAGAAACGAAACTCCTGCTCGGCCTCCTGGCCACGCTGCTCGGCGTCTTCATGGGCGTGTTGTCCATGAAGCTCCTCGTGCCGCGGCCGCCAGAAGGCGCTGGTCCCGACGTGCATGCCGATGTGGCGGCCGCGGAGACTCAGGATCTCGTGGATCCGCCGCAGTTGGCCGCAGGCGACGAGCTGCCCGTGGCACCGGCGGCGCAGGGGGCGACGGCGGCGGATCTGGTGTCGTCGGCCGAACTCACCCCGTCCCAGAGCCGGTTCGCCCCGCGCACGGTTCCCGCCGCGCCGCGGCCCGACCGCGATCCCTTCGTGGCCCCCGCTTCCCTCACCCAGCCGGCGGACGACATGCCGCTGGCCCCGCCAGACCGGCCCGCAGAGATGTCGCCGCCGCAGCCCACGAGCGATTCGTTTCCAGCGCGGTTCGAGCCGGCTCCGCCGCGTGCCAGCGAACCGCCGCCCCTCGCGGCCAGTCCTACCTACGTCACCCGGCCCGGCGACTCCTGGTGGTCGCTGGCGGAGCGGAGCTACGGAGACGGACGCCTCTACCGGGCGCTGTTCGCCTGGAACCGAGCAGTCGATCCGAGGATATCGTTGGTTCCGGGAACATCGATCGAGATTCCTCCCGCCGAACGCCTCCAGGCCGCCTGGCCCGGGCTCCATCCCGCACACTGACGCCTCCCGAGAGCCCAGCCATGAAGCAGAAGTCAGATATCGTCCGCGACTGGCTGCCCCGGTACACCGGGCGGAATCTGGAAGACTTCGGCAGCTTCGTGCTGCTCGTCAACTTTTCCCACTACGTCGAGGCCTTTGCCGAACGCTTTGGCGTGCCCGTGCATGGCGAGGGCTTTCCGATCCAGTCGGCCACGGCCGACAACGTGACGATCCTCAACTTCGGCATGGGCAGCGCGATGGCGGCCACCGTCATGGACCTGCTCTCGGCGGTCAACCCGCAGGCGGTGCTGTTCCTCGGCAAGTGCGGCGGCCTCAAGAAAACAAAGATTGGCGACTTCATCCTGCCGATCGCGGCGATCCGCGGCGAGGGCACGAGCAACGAATACTTTCCCCCCGAGATCCCGGCGCTGCCGTCATTTCGGCTCCAGGCTGCCGTCTCAGCGGCGACCGCCCGGCACGGCTACGACTACTGGACGGGCACCATCTACACGACCAATCGCCGCGTCTGGGAGCACGACGCCACCTTCAAGAACTATCTCGTCAACACCCGGGCCATCGGCATCGACATGGAGACGGCCACGCTGTTCGTGGTCGGCTTCGCCAACCACATCCCGAAGGGCGCCCTGCTGCTGGTCTCCGACAATCCGATGAGCCCCGAGGGGGTGAAGACATCGGCCAGCGACCGCGACGTGAACCGCCGCTTCGTGGAAACGCATCTCGCGATCGGAATCGACGCGTTGCTCGAGCTTCGCGACTCCGGGGAATCGGTCAAGCACATGCGGTTCGAAGAACGCCGCTAGAGCGCATCCAGCTCATGTGGAGCGTCGTCTCCGTCAGCGAGGGCGGGTAGGCGAAGGGGGTCGGCGAACGCTCGCGGAGCCTTGGGCGTATCCTCGCCCGGGCGACGCGACTTTTGCCGCCCCCGAGCCGGCGAACCACGTGAACCGAATGGGCGCTCGTTTGCATCCAGCTCATGTGGAGCGTTGGCAAGCGTTATCCGCCGTCGATCACTTCGCGCCGAACTTATACGCGGCGTTCTTCGGGTCGAAGTCGGCATCAGTGAAGCCGTTGTTGATCTTCACGTTCATGTAGGTGTATTCCTCCATGAGCACCGGCTGCCCGCCCTGCTCCTGCGGCCAGTCGTAGGCCTCGTAGCGGATCGGGATCATGTATTCGTCGTCGATGAACACGCGGGCGAGGTGGAAGCGAAAGTTCCGCCGCGGCACCGGATGAACCACCTGCACGCAGGTGCAGACCCGTCCGTTGACCTTGGCATCTTTGAAGAAGTTGACTTCGCACTCGCCGAACTGCTTGTCGTGCTCGGCCACCTCGACGAGCCGCTTGGCCAGGTTTTCCACGCCGATCTCGGTGACCGGGTAGCGGTTGCCCTGCATCGCCAGCACGCCATCGGGCTTGAGCGACACCGTGCCCACCATGGCCCGCACGCCGCTGCCGGCATGGGCGAGCATGTTGCCCTCGTTCCGACCGTCGACCCAGAGCACCTCCTGCCCCTTCACGGCATCGGGGGCGAGGAAGTAGAGGTAGACGCTGAATGGCTCGTGGCGGACCTTGGCAAACATGTACTCGTGGTCGCCAAGTTTGCCGTCGATCCGCTCCCGCTTCACCATCGTGGCGGAGTAGTCCTGCATGGTGCCGCGGAGTTGGCCGAGCCCCTTCTGCGCGAGTTCGAGGGCGGGCTGCAGGGGATGCACGCCGGTGATCGCCGTCTGAGCCTCGGCCGCGCCCACGTTGCCCTGAGCCACGTCGCCGTGAGGGATCAAGCCCGGACCTTGCGTCGTCTGGGCGAAGGCCGGCGTTGCCGCCAGCAGCGCGGCCGCCACGCCGCGGACCATCGCCGTTCGAACCACCTGCATGTGTGCACTGCGGGCCATTGATCCCTCCCTGGATCCACCGTGAAAAATCGGCTTCCTCATCTATCGCCGGACCAGCCGGCCGGGTTGAGCCGGCCCCGATCCTCCGGCACGTTCGGCAGATCCGTGATGACCCGCCGCACGAACGCGGACTCCGGACGGGCACCGGGCACGCATCGCTGGGTGCCGGATTTCGACCGAGGCGGGGGGAGTCTACCGGCGGTCGCTGCCGATCACCATGCCAGTTGGTTGGGCAAAACCACCCGTTTCCTGCCGAAAACTCGGGCTCCTTGTCGGGCGGGGGTCCGCCAACCATGCTCGATTCCTCCGCTCCCGCCCCACCGATCGTCTCCCCCGATGGCCACCCTCACACTCTTTTCTCCCGCCGCGCCTCTTCAGGTGGTCTGCATCGAGTCGCAACCCTTCGGCGAAAACACCTACGTGGTGTTCCGCGCGGATGCAGGCGGCTGCCTGGTGATCGACCCCGGTTTCGAGCCGGGAGCGATCATCGAGTGGCTGGAGTCGGTGGGCCGGGAGCCGTCGGCGATCCTCCTCACCCACGGCCACTCCGACCACATCGCCGGCAACGCCGCCCTCCGCGACCGCTGGCCGGGGCTGCCGATCCTGATCGGCCGCGGCGACGCCCCGAAGCTGACCAACCCTGCGGGCAATCTCTCGGCCGCATTCGGCGTGGGGCTGATCAGCCCTCCTGCCGACCGGCTGCTCGACCACGGCGAGATCGTGTCGATCGCCGGCCTCACCCTCGAGGTCCGCGATGTCCCGGGGCACTCCTGCGGCCACGTCGTCTTCCTGATTGAGGGCACCGACCCGCCGGTCGTCTTCGGGGGCGACGTGCTCTTCCGCGAGGGCATCGGCCGGACAGACTTCCCCGACGGCGACTTCGACCAACTGGCCGGCGGGATCCGCCGCCATCTCTACACGCTTCCCGACGACACCACCGTGTTTCCGGGCCATGGCGACCCCACGACGGTCGGCCACGAAAAACGTCATAATCCGTTCATCGCCGCCAGTCGGGAGGCGTGTTGACCGTGTCGACCGCCGCCATCGAAGATGCAGTGATGCTCTCGCCAGCCGACATCATCGAGAAGCAGCCGGCGCCGCCGAAGGCGTCGGGGCGCTCGCCCCTGTGCCGCGCCGCGGGCCTCGGCCTGGCGGGGCTGGCCCGCCTCCTCGCCGGCGCCAGCATCCGCTGGATCGCCAGCCAGCCCGATACTTGCCAGCGGGTCTATTTCGCCAACCACACCAGCCACCTCGACGCCATCATGGTCTGGTCGTCGCTGCCCCAGTCGGTGCGGGAGCTCACCCGCCCCGTGGCGGCCAAAGACTACTGGTCGCGAGGCATCGTCCGCCGCTGGCTCGCCGAAAAGGTGTTCGATGCGATCCTCATCGACCGCACCGACATCAAGGTCCACCAGAGCCCGGTCGACATGATGATCCGCGAGGCGGGCACCACCCATTCGCTGATCGTGTTTCCGGAGGGGGGCCGGAGCGTCAGCGGCGAGATCGGCGAGTTCAAGAGCGGCCTCTACTACCTCGCCAAGAAGCGGCCCGACATCGAACTGATTCCGGTGCACATCGACAACCTGAATCGCGTGCTGCCCCGCGGCGAGTTCCTCCCGGTGCCGTTGCTCTCGTGCATCAGCTTCGGGCCGCCGCTGTGGCTCGAGCGGGGTGAAGCCAAGCTCGACTTCCTGGCGCGGGCCCGCCGCGCCGTGCTTTCGCTCAAAGAATAACCCGGCCTCCGGCCCTCAAAGAATGACCCGGCCTCCGGCCCTCGAACCAATGACACCGGCATGAACGACAATCGCACCATCGCGCTCGTCGCCGGCGTGCTCGCCCTGCTGTCCGTCGCCACCGCGGTGGGGCAGTTCCTCAAGCGGCATCCCGACCGCGGCCTCGATCCCGCCGCAATCCGCACCTTCAACAACCGGCTCCGCGGCTGGTGGATTCTCTGCACCGTGCTCGCTGCCGCCTTCTGGCTCGGCACCACGGCCACGGTGGTGCTCTTCGGCCTGGTCTCGTTCTGGGCGCTCCGCGAGTTCATCACGCTCACGCCCACGAGGAAGGGAGACCACCGGGCCCTGTTCTGGGTGTTCTTCCTGTTCACGCCGCTGCACTACGTGCTCGTGGGGCTCAACCGCTACGACGTGTTCAGCGTGTTCCTGCCGGTCTACGCCACGCTCTTCGTGCTTGCCCGCGTGGCCTTCGCCGGCGACTACAAGCGGTTTCTGGAGCGCACGGCCAAGATCCAGGCCGGCCTGGTGGTCTGCGTCTACTGCCTGTCGTTCGCCCCGGCGCTCCTCCAGATCCCGATCCCCGGCGCCGCCGACGCCGACCGCAGCGGCAACTTCCGCCTGCTCTTCTTCCTGATCCTGCTCGTGCAGTTCGCCGACTGCATGCAGTATGTCTGGAGCCGGATGCTCGGCCAGCGGCTCGTGGCCCCGGCCGTGAGTTCCAACCGCACCTGGGAGGGCCTCCTCGGCAGCGCCACCAGCACGGCCCTGCTGGCCGCGGTGCTCTGGTGGGCGGCCCCTCCCTTCCAGCTCTGGCAGGCCACGCTCGCCGGGCTCGTGGTGGCGGTGATGGGCTTCGCCGGAGGCATGACGATGAGCGCGATCAAGCGCGACCGCGGCGTGAAGGACTACGGCACGCTGGTGGTGGGCCACGGCGGCGTGCTCGACCGGATCGACTCGATGTGCTTCGCCGCGCCGGTCTTCTACCACATCACGCTGTTGATCACGGGCGTGAAGCCGGGCTGAGCGGAGCGTCGCCGGGCTCGGCAACCTAAGACCCCGTGGCCTCTGTTTCTGGCCCGCCCCGTCGCTTGATCACGGGGCCTGCCAGGGCCTAGGATGGCGATCATGGAACATATCATCACGCTCCACGTTGAAAAACTTCCGGAAGGCTTTTACCTCGCCACGAGCGACGACATTCAGGGCTTGGTGGCCCAGGGCCGGACGATCCAAGAGACGCTCGAGATCGCCCGCGATGTCGCCAGGAAACTGCTCGAGGCGAGATCCACTGCCAATGGTGCAGTGGC
>CAJBSQ010000764.1 GCA_903958265.1 uncultured Planctomycetaceae bacterium | reverse complement strand
ATGTATCGGTTGGCCGACTCCGGACCATAGCCCACGACGGTCGCTTCATCAGCCTCCCCATAACCCAACTGCGCCAGCCCGCTCGCCCAAGCGGAGTCGTTGTAGCCCGGGAGGGTCCACGCCGTGCCCTGGTCGCCCACCCAGAACCGGAGGTCGATGCCGGTGCTCCGCCGCTCCGCGAGCTGGGCCTTGTAGAGGCTGTCGGTGGGGTTGGTGGCAGTGTCGCCAAGGCTCACGCGAATGCCCAGCGAGTCGTAGGTGCCGACCTTGCCACCCTCGGTCACGAGCGTGCCCACCGATCCGATCAGCCAGTTCTGCGCCGTGGGGGGATTCTGCACGATGAAGCTGTCGGCCTTCGAGTTCCAGACCACGGAGTTCGCCCCCGCCCAACCGTGGCCGGTGCCCATGTTGCCGCGGTCGCGAATGTTGATCGCGTCGCCGCTGACGGTGAGGGTGTCGAAGAGCATGCCGCTCGACCAGCGATGGTGCGGCCCCGAGTCATTGTGGGCGTTGGACGCGGTGCCGCCGACGAACGCGGATGGCCCCGCGGTGTTGGAGCCGTTGACGAAGTCATGCCGCCCGTCGGATGCGGTCGAATCGATCACGAGAGCGAGTTGCCCGTCGACGTTGTAGGTGTAGCGGCGGCTGCCGGTGATGGTGCCCGAGGCGAGCAGCGACCGGGCGTTGCTGGTGGTCACGAACGTCGAGTAGTCCTTCGCGTTCACGGCGGAGTAGGTGAAGTGCCGGGCCTCGACATCCCGCACAAAAACGTTCTCCGCAGCCTCCACGCCGACGAAACTCCAGGCTCGTGCCTCGTTGAGCTCGTCCCTGGTGGCGAGCGACTGGCCCACGAGGTTTTCCACGCCCACATTGGTGATCCGGCCCCCCGAGGTGAAGCCCGAATACCGCTGGATCGTGCCGCCGCCGTAGATCGTCTCGATCGCGGAGGTGATCGGAGCGTCGAGAAAAACGCGGTTGCCCTCGATCCGCGTGATCACGCGGTCGGAGTTCTGCTGCCGGTCGCCGGGCTGCCAGGGATTGGTGAGCAGGTTCATGCCGTTGGCGTCGATCCATGCCTGGTTGCTCGTCCAGTTGACGTTGATCGTATGGCCGACGGAGAGACCCGTGGTCGAGGCTACGTTGACGCTCGTAGCCCCGACCGGCACCCGGGCGTCGGCGATCGCGATCTTGGAAAAGCCCGTATGGTTCGGCCGCGGGCTCGTGCTTCCGATCGAGATTACGTCTCTGGTGCTCGTGCCCGTGGCGATCAGCCGCGACGCCGACCCGGAGGCGAGATCCCGGCCCGCGCCGCGAAGCACGACGCCGCTGGCCGTGATCTTGAGTTGGCCGGCGATCTCGTAGTCGCCGGGGGCGAGTTGCACGGTGCCCCTGTAGCCGGTGGCCTGCAGCGGCAGCGCCGCGGCCGAGTCGATCGCGGCCTGGATCCGCGACGTAGTGTCACCGGTGGTCGCCGTGACGGTGACCACCACTGGCGGCGTAGCCGGCAGATCCGCCCAGCCCGCGCCGTAGCCCACCATTGAAAAGTCGGGGATCCGGTCGCCGTCCGCCT
>CAJBSQ010000763.1 GCA_903958265.1 uncultured Planctomycetaceae bacterium | reverse complement strand
CCTGCCGGTGATGCCGGGAGCGAGGCCCCCGTGCCGCGAGCGATGCCGGCGCCGCCCCGTGAACCTGCTGCCACCCCGGCCGTGCCCCCGCCGCCCCCTGCCGACCGTCGTGTGCCCCAGGGCGACGCGCTCGCGATCGTCGCCCCGCCGCCGGCCCCGACCATGCCAGCCCAGGCCACGCCAGACCCAACCACCGATCCCGCGATGGGGGCGACCGCGAACGACTCGGTCGCCGAGCCCGGTGCCGATCCTTCCGCTGGCGTCCGTTCGGCGACCGTGGGCAACGGGGGGCCGCTTCTGCATCGCGTCGAGACCGACGGCGCCACCGCGTGGCGGGTCCTGGCTCCCGGCGCCACGCTTGCAGACCGAGAAGATCTGCTCACGCCGCCGTGGTCTCATTCCTCGTGCAGCGTCGCCGGGATCACGATTGACCTCGAGCCCAACACGCGGGCCGTGCTCAGTCAGGACGCCGACGGCACGCCGTGGCTCGAGATCGTGTTTGGCCGCGCGGTCGTGACGGGCAGGGCTGCCGACGCCAAGCTCGGCCTGATCGTTGGCGGGCTGTGTGGTGTGGTATCGGGCGTGATGCGGGATCCGGCGGGCGTCGAGATGGCGATGGACCGCGACCCCGGCGCTGCCCGACCGCACCGCCGCGGCACCGTGTTCGCCGGATCGGCGGAGAAAGTCTGGCGTCAGACCGCCGCCGCCGGCGGTCCGGCCCCGGAGCCACTCGCGGGCTTGCCCCCCGAGGTGCTGCTCCCCGCACGGTCGGCGATTGCCTGGGATGACCGCGAACCGGCCGGGGGCCAGCGGCTCCCTCCGGCGGCCGAGCCCGACTGGATGCGAATCCGAGGTGGCGGCGACCGCATCGAGCGTGGTGCGGCGCGGGCACTCGCGGAGAAACTCGCCGCACGGCCGGAGGCACCGGTGGAACAGTCGCTGCGGGAACTGGCAGCCGATCGCCGGGCGGAAAACCGGATGATCGCGGCGGCCACGCTTGCCCTGCTGGGCGACTACGAGGAGCTCGTCAACCTGCTCTGCGCGGAGCCGCCGGCGGCACTGAGCGAGAGCCAGTGGACCACGCTGGAGCAGATGGCGGTGCCACTGGCCATCGCCCGCGGTGACAACGCGGCCGTGAAACTCGACGCCGCGTTTCGGGCGCGGGGACCCGGGGGGATGGGGGATGCGCTCGTGGCCCTGTCGCGGGGCTTCACGGACGACGACCTCGCCGCCGGCGGCGATGCGACGCTCGTCGCCGGGCTCGATGACGACAGTCTCGCCGTCCGGCGGTATGTCATCCGCCGCCTCCTCGACATCGTTCAGCCGGAGGAACGGTATCGCGCGATCTATCGAGCCGACCGTTCGAAGACGCTCCGGCGGGACGGGATCGCCTGGTGGAGGTTGCAGCTCGAGCAGGGGAGAGTTCGCCGCGGGGGATCGACGCCGGAGCCGGCCCGGCCCGCGGTGTCGCCTCCCCCCCGTGACGGCGACGGCGATGGCGATGAGTGAGTTTCGCGCCCCACTCGCGGATTCCGTGGTGCGAATTGCTGCCGTGGCGAGGCGGGTGATATGCTTCGGCTGCCCGGATTCGTCCGACCTTTTCCACTCCGACCTTTTCCAGGAGTCCCTCGGGTGCAGACCAGAGTTTCCTCACGGCATGGCCAGTTGAGCCCGGCCTCGCAGTCCAAGATCGAAGCGAAGGTCTCTCGGCTGACGCGGTATTTCGACCGGCTGACGGCCCTGAACGTGACCATCGACTTGCAAAACTCATCCCTGCCGGTCGTGGAGATCGTGGCGTCTTCCGAGCACTTCCACGAACTCGTCAGCCACGAGACTTCCCCGCAGTTATGGCGGAGCGTCGATGGCGCGGTGCAGAAAATGGAGCAGCAGCTCCGCAAGCACAAAGAAAAGGTCCGCGACCACAAGCACGTGCAGTCGAGCCGGCGTTCCTGATCGACATCGCCCGGCCCCTCCTTCCGAGACGGCATCCAGCATGAAGTTTTCCGATTTCGTCGCCTCCGAGGCGATTCGTTCGCATGTCCACGCCGACTCCAAGGAGGGCGTGGTCAGGGAGATGGCGCAGTCGCTCGTCGACGCGGGCAAGATCGCGGCGGCCGACCTCGAGGGAATCGTCAAGGCGATCCTGAAGCGGGAGGAACTCGGCAGCACCGGCATCGGCCGGGGCGTGGCCGTGCCCCACACCAAGCATCCGAGCGTCAGCAAGCTCGTGGGCACGGTGGCCGTGAGCCAGGAGGGGATCGACTTCCAGAGCCTCGACGGCGAGCCCGTGCAGCTGTTCTTTCTGCTCGTGTCTCCCCCCGACCGTCCCGGCGACCACCTGCGGGCGCTGGAGAACATCTCCCGGCAGCTTCGCGACGAATCCTTCTGCCGCCTGCTGAAGGCGGCCAAGGAGCCGGTCGACATCCAGCACCTGCTCGCAGAGGCCGACGGCCACGGCGTGGTGTCCTGACATGAACGCAGAGAGCCCCGAATCCGTTCGCGATGCCGCCGCCGGCGGGTTCCAGGTGGAGACCGTGTCGCGCGAGGTCGTCGTCATCAACGCCGCCGGGCTGCACGCCCGGCCGGCCGACCTGCTGGCCCGGGAGGCCCGCAAGTGGCAGTCACGAATCGAACTCGTCAATGACGCCCAGCGGGTGGACGGCAAGAGCATCCTCGACGTGCTGACGCTCGCGGCGGAAGCGGGCACGCGACTGCTGGTGGAAGCGACCGGGCCCGATGCCCGCGAGGCGCTCGACGCCATTGGCAGCCTGTTTGAGCGCCGCTTCAACGAACACGAGAACGATCAGGAATCCTGACCCCGGCGGCCGTTTTCGGGGCCGATTCCGGCCCCCGATCGCCGTGGTCGCAGACACCAACCGTAACCCAGACAAGGAGCCGCGACCCGCAGCCAGGCGCGAGTCCCCGGGATTTGGATCGCCTTCCGCCATCCGCGGAACGAGCGATCTCCCGAGCGGGCCTCCGCAGCCGGCGGGTGGATTGCGCCCGATGCTCAAACTCCAAGGCATCGCCGTCTCACCCGGCGTCACGATCGGCGAAGCGCTCGTTCTCGATAGCGAGGGCTTCCGCATTCCGCGGCGGTTCGTCGAACGGAGTGCCGTGGACACGGAACTCGCCCGGCTCGCCACGGCCGTGGCCGAGACCGCTCGCGAGGTCGAGCGAAACCGCGATGCGATCCGGGCCGAACTCGGAGACAAGTACGCGGCCATCTTCGAGGCCCATCTGGCGATGCTTCACGACACGAAGCTCCAGGAGGAACTCACCAGCGCCGTCCGCGACAAGAACTGGTGGCCGGAGTATGCGGTGAGCCGCACGCTCCGCCGCTACGCGAAGGCCTTCCAGAACCTCGACAATCACATCGCCCAGCGGGCCCACGACATCTACGACCTGGAGAAGAGCCTGCTCCGCAACCTCCTCGGCCAGCGGCGGGAGACGTTGGCGGCGATCTCGCAGCCGGTGGTCGTGCTGGCCCACAACCTCACTCCGAGCGAGACGGCCAACCTCGACCGCCGGCTGGTGAAGGGTTTCGCCACCGAACTCGGCGGCCCGGGCAGCCACACGGCGATCGTGGCCGAGGGGCTCGAGATCCCGGCCGTGGTGGGCGTGGGTCCGTTCCTGGCCGACGTGTCGGGGGGCGAGCCGGTGATCCTCGACGGCAATCAGGGGGTGATCATCCTCCAGCCCGACGAGGAGACGATCGCCCAGTACCGCCTCGAGGAGGAGGCCGCCCGCACTGTGGCGGCCCGGCTCGACGGCCTCCGCGACCTGCCCGCCGAGACGACCGATGGCGTTCGCGTGCAGATCATGGGCAACATCGAGTTCCCCAGCGAGGTCGAGCAGTGCATCAGTCGCGGCTGCGACGGCATCGGCCTGTATCGCACGGAGTTTCTCTACCTGACGAGCAGGCGGGAGCCGACCGAGGAGGATCACTACGCGGCCTACAGCGAGGTCGTGAAGGCGATGCCGGACAAGCCGGTGGTGATCCGCACCCTCGACCTCGGCGCCGACAAGATGCTCACCGAACGGACGCCCGAGGAGGAGCGAAACCCCTGCCTCGGCCTGCGAAGTATCCGGCTCTCCCTGCGGCAGCTGCCGATTTTCCGCACACAGTTGCGGGCGATCCTCCGCGCCAGCGCCCTGGGCGACGTCCGCGTGATGTTTCCGTTGGTCTCCACGATCGTCGAACTGCGGCAGGCCCGGATGGTGCTCGCCGACGTGATGGAGGATCTCGCTGAACACGGCATCGCGTTCAATCCGAAGATGCCGGTGGGGATGATGGTCGAGACGCCGGCAGCCGTGATGATGCTCGATGCATTCATCAAGGAGGTCGATTTCGTCTCGATCGGCACGAACGACCTGATCCAGTACACGCTGGCGGTCGATCGGGGCAACAAGGAAGTGGCTGATTTGTACAACGCCTGCGATCCGGCGGTGCTGCGGCTGTTGCGCCGCTCGCTGGACGTGGCGCGCGAGGCCGGCGTTCCGGCCAACGTGTGCGGTCAGATGAGCGGCAGCGTGATGTACACGCAGCTGCTTCTGGGGCTGGGCCTGCGGCACCTGAGCGTGCCCGCGAGCGCCATCCCGGAGGTCAAGCAGGCGTGCCGAAGCGTTTCGGTCGCCGATTGCCGCCTGATCGCCGACAAGGCGCTGACGATGCACGCCGCGCAGGAGGTCAAGGCCTACCTGCGCGACCAGATGCGGCGTCTGCTCGCCCATACAGTGGCCTGACGGCCACGCCGCCTGCGGGCGGAAGACACAGAAGGGTCAATCCGATGAAGCAAGAAATGCTGATCAACGTGTCGCAACCGGAGGAATGCCGGATCGCGATCATGGAAGACGGGGTGCTGGAGGAGCTCTACGTGGAGCGGACGAGCCAGGACAACCTCGTCGGCAACATCTACAAGGGGCGGATCGTCAACATCGAGCCGTCGATCCAGGCGGCGTTTGTCGATTTCGGCGTGGGCCGGAACGGCTTCCTCCACATCAGCGACGTGGAGCCGCAGTACTACCGGCAGGGCGGTCTCGATCCCGACAAGGCGTTCGACCTCGTCGATTCGGCGGGCAAGACGGCCGACGCCGCACCGGCCACCGGTGACGACGCCCAGCGGGCCCAGCGGGTTCAGCGGAAGCCGCGGCTCGGCGACCGGCCGCGGGTCAAGCCGCCGATCCAGGACATCCTCCGCCGTGGCGACGAGGTGCTCGTGCAGGTGATCAAGGAGGGCTTCGGCACCAAGGGGCCGACCCTCTCCACCTACATTTCGATTCCCGGCCGCTACCTCGTGCTGATGCCGCCGCTGGGCCGCGTGGGAATCTCCAAGAAGATCGACGACGAACGCGATCGCCGGGTGCTCCGCGACATCATGCTCGATCTGAAGCCGCCGAAGGGCGTGGGCTTCGTGGTTCGCACCGCCGGCACGGAGCGAACGAAGTCGGAGATGGCCCGTGACATGGCCTACCTTCTCCGGCTCTGGAAGAGCATCGTGAAGCGGATGCGAAAGTACTCCGCGCCGATCGACATCTACCAGGAAAGCGACATGATCATCCGCACCATCCGTGACATGTTCACGGAGGACGTGGGGCGGATCCTGATCGACGAGCCGGCCGCCTACGAGCGGGCGAAGGAGTTTCTCGAACTCGTGATGCCGAAGTACGCCCCGCGGCTGCAGCTCTACGAGGGCAAGGAGCCGCTCTTCCACCGCTATGGCCTGGAGGAGGAGATCGGGCGGATCCACCAGCGAAAGGTGCCGCTCAAGGGAGGTGGGTCGATCGTGATCGACCAGACCGAGGCCCTGGT
>CAJBSQ010000762.1 GCA_903958265.1 uncultured Planctomycetaceae bacterium | reverse complement strand
TCGAATGCCTCGCGGATGTTCCAGGCCTGGAGGTGCTGCTCGGTGATCCACGGGTCGTCGTGCCCGCGCGGGCCGCAGCCCTCGGCGGTGATGCCGTGGCCGTGGCCGAGACATCCTGTCCGCGGATTCGCGGTGCCGCTGCCGCGATCACCGCCACGCAGCGGGTCGTCATGCTCTCGTGGCCGAGGTTTTGCGACCGCTCAGCGGTCCGTGACCTCGGCCGGTTCTCCCGCTACTGGCAGAAGGTCGCCACCTCGGCCCTGCGGCCCACCGGCGGCTGAAACGTTTCCGCGTTGACCGCATGCAGCGGCAGGGCAATCGCATCTTCCGAAGCCGAGTTCCTCGAGATCAGCAAGGTCCTTGAGCCGCCCTACCGCCCGCTTTGCCTTCCGCATATCGTCGAGTCCGAGTACCGGCGCGACGACGTCGCCGAAGGTCGCCATGATCCGATTTGGCCACGCCTCGTCGCGAAAAGCTTTCAGAATCTCGACGAAATGCGGATTCATCAAATTCCGTTCCAGTGATCGCCCAAGCCTGCTTGGTCGCCTCCCAGCAGAGGGCGATCCGCTGCGACGGCGTGAGGTTGCAGTAGTCGGCTTTGGGCTGTGGCTCGCCGGTCAGGCCGACCCAGACGGGCCACGACGAGCGAGCACGGCGGCATGGACGAATCGAAGCCGCCGTTCGAGAGCCCGATAACAGCCGGCCGGGACTGCTGGCTGAAACGTTCTCAAGGCTCGCGGTGCTCGCGCCGGAATTGTTCCAGTTCCCGCCGCAGGGGCTCCCAGTAGACGCGGTCGCGGGACTGCTCTGACCGCACTTCTGCATCCAGCGCCGCCCGTAATTCATCAAGTGAACGTTCAGAAGTAAGCTGGAGAAGAGGACGGCTCGCTTGCAATTCATTTGCCCGGTCCGGAAACCGTGCGCAGAGTTCCACCAATAGTTCCGGCGTGCGGGCCTCACACAGCCAGAAATCGATGTGCGCATCGGTCGGTAAAGCCCCATGCTCCCGATTGTGGATCGTGACGAGGAGTTCGATCACTGGCCAGTCCTTGCTCCGCTGCGTCTTCTTCGCTCGCACAAGGTCGGGAATGCAGAGCAGGTGATACTCGGTGTTGTGGTCGTCCACGAATGTCGTGCGACGGTCCCAAAGAACGTGAAAGGCCGGCATCTCTCGCAAGCGGGTCATGACGTCCACCCGCAGCCCTTCTGCTCCCGGGGCTCGACAGCGGAAGTGCACTGCATGTCCCCGCTCTAATGCCGCAGGATCGAAGGGCGGCACTGCGATTCGGCTGGCCTGCAACGTTGCCAGTGCCGCCTCGAGTCGAATGAAGTTTTCCTGGCCGGCCAAAACCAGGAAGTCGATGTCCTTGCTAACCTGCGCCGCGCCGTAGAAGACGCAGGCCTGCCCGCCCATGAGCAAGGTCCGGACGCCACTCTTCTGAAACGTCGAAAGGACTTGTCGGATCGGGGTCGGGGTCAAGGCTGCCTCCCATGGCGATATACTCAACCAGCATCTGCTCACTGCGGGCGAGTCGCTCCAATGGCTGGAGATCCAGCCATTCCTTCCATTCGTCGGGCAATTGATCGTACTGCATGGTACCTGGATTGCCTCGTTGCGAGGATGAGCCTCCACGCCGGTTGGCTCGGCGACTGAGATACTGAGCAGCCCGCGGAGGGCGAGACGGCTGCCCTCGATCTATTGTAGCCTTCAGCCACAAGCGGCGTGACCGTGTACGGTTCAGGTCGGGGCCATAGAGTTCGCTGAGGGTCCGGGGGGTTTACTGCCGGGGTCCTTTGTGAAGATCAGGACCAGCGTCAGGAACTGGGTCTGCCAGTCGATCATCTCGAGCCTATTCGCGGGTCTGGCGGGCGTATCAGGAGGTCATCCGGCATGGGATTCGTCGTGGCCTTCTCCTGCAAGGGCCGCGGAGTCTGCCCGTCCTGCAACGGCCGCCACATGACGCAGACCGCCGCGCATCTTGTCGATCAGCCTTCATCACGGAACCGGGGGTGATCCGGGATATTCTCACACACCTCGGCGATCCGCTCGAACCGCCACCGGTGTCACCCGCTCGTGGCCCACCGACCGCTTGGGCCGAGTTCGTGCAGATCCATGACGATCGCGAAACGGTTCAGTTGTCACCCGACGAGTTGCCCCTGATCGATATTCACAGCCTCTGACCGCCGTCGGACGCGAGGCGTCGAAGCCCCGGGAACGGCCGACTGGGTCGCGGTCTGC
>CAJBSQ010000761.1 GCA_903958265.1 uncultured Planctomycetaceae bacterium | reverse complement strand
GGCGACGCTCGACGTGGCAGGAGCCTCCAGCTTCTCCAGCGGCGGCAACCTGATCCTCGGCAACTCGGCTAGTTCGATCGGCACGGCGACGGTCGGAGGCTCCAGCACGCTCGCCGGGGGTGACGGCCTGTACGTGGGCGATCTGGGCACGGGCAGCCTGACGGCTGGCGGCTCGTCCACCGTCACCGCGGCCCGGTTGCTCATCGGCCAGGGGGCTGGGTCGGCCGGAACCATGTCGGTTGGCGGCGATACCCGGGTGACCGCCTCGATCTACACCGCTGTCGGTAACTTTGGCGGCGGTAGCCTCTCGTTGGCCGAGCGGTCATCGCTGGCTGTCACCTACGACCTCAACGTCGCCGACCGTTACACGTCGTCGGGCACGATGACGATCCAGGATACGGCGTCGGTCACGGCCGGCCAGGTCTATCTCGCCAAGGGCGCTAACTCCACCGGGGCCCTCGCGATCAGCGGCGGCACGCTCGCGCTGGGCAACCCAGCCGGGGAATTTGTGGTGGGACGCAACGGCACCGGCACGCTTTCTGTCTCCGGATCGGCCGTCGTGTCGACGGGCACGTCGGGCATGGTGCTCGCGGCCAACGCGGCCAATCCAGGCAATCCCGACGAGGCGGCCCCCGGCACCGGCACGCTCGAGCTCAACGGCGGCCTGATCGAGACCACCTCGATCCGCAAGGGTGCGGGGAGCACGGCCACGGCGTCGTTCAATGGCGGCACGATCAGAGCAGCCCCGGGCGCGACCGCGGCCACGTTCCTGACCGGGCTCGACAACGCCGTCGTCCTGCCCGGGGGCGTGGCATTTGACACCAACGGACAGTCGATCACCGTGGGCCAGTCGCTCGCCGACGGCGGGGGCGGCGGCCTGACGAAGCTGGGCTCGGGAACACTCGCACTCACCGGTCTCAACACCTACACCGGCCAGACCGACGTTGCGGCGGGCAAACTTGCGGTGCAGACCACCAGCCTGGCGAGCGGGGCCTACACGCTCGCCAACGCCACGAAACTCGGCGTGATGATCAGCGGGTCGGGCACGCAGCTCTCGGCGGCATCGGTCACGATGACCGGCACGGCCGGGCTCGACTTCGATTTCGCCACCTTTGGCAACCCCACGCTGGCACCGCTCAACGTGCTCGGCGGGCTCACGGCCGGCGGGCCCGTGACCCTCACGGTCTCGGGCGTTCAGCCCTCGCTCGGTCAGATTCCGCTGATCCAGTACGGCTCGAAGTCGGGGTCCGGCAGCTACACGCTTTCGCCGATCTCGGGATACACGGCAAACCTCGTCGATAACGGTGCCACCATCTTCCTGAATATCTCGGCGATCGCCGCCCGGCAGTGGAATGGGCAGGTGTCCGGCACGTCGAACGGCACGTGGAACGTCGGCTCGACGGCCAACTGGCTGATTCCGCCCACCACGCCCTCGACCTTCGCCAACGGCGATGTGGCGCTCTTTAATGACTCGGCCGCGGGCACGACGAACGTCGTCGTCGCGGCGGCGGTGAGCCCCTCGGCGGTCACGATCGACAACTCGACGCTGGCCTACACCTTCACCGGCACCGGGTCGATCTCCGGCACGGCGTCGCTCGTCAAGCAGGGCTCGGGAAGCGCGACGCTCAGCACCGCCAACAGCTACACCGGTGCGACCACGGTCGCCGGTGGCCGGCTGGCCGTCGCGACGCTGGCCAACGGGGGCTCCGCGAGCCCGGTCGGTGCCTCGTCAGCGGCCGCGGCCAATCTCGTCGTTGCCGGGGGCACGCTTGCCTACACCGGGGCGACGGCCACGACAAACCGCGGGTTCTCGACCTCGGGCACCGCTGGTGCGATCGAGGTGGTCAACCCGGCCACGTCGCTGACCTTCGCCGGGAATGTCTCCGGCACGGCGACCCTGATCGCCTCCGGGTCGGGCACGCTGCGACTCACCGGAAGTTCGATTGCCGTCGGCGGCGGCAGCGGCGATGCGCTCGCGGTCCGCTCGGGCACGGTGGCGATCGCCTCGAGCGGCACCGGGCCGGCCAGCCTGACGAGTTCGTTCAATGGCGAGGTGGTGGTCGGCTCGGTGGCCGGCTCCCCGGCCGCGCTGACGGTCACCGACGCCACGCTGAACGCCTCGGGATTTCTCTCCGTCGGCCGCGGCACCGGCGACACCGGCGTGGCCTCGACGGCCAACTTCACGCGGGCGGCGGTCAGCGCTGCGGGAATCGCCTTGGGCTCCAACGGCGGTCTGACACCGAACCTCGCTTCCCAGACCGTCACGCTCACCAATGCCTCGCTCACGAGCGGCGGCGACTCGCTGATCGGTGACAGCGCCGGCTCGACCGCCTCACTCGTGCTCGCGGGAACATCGAGTTTCTCGTCCGACAGCGGCACCCGGATCGGCAACGAGGCCGGTGCCGTGGGCAGCGTGGTCATCGGTGGGGCCAGCACGTTCACGACGTCCGGATGGCTGGCGATCGGCAACTCCGGATCCGGGTCGATGACGGTCAGGGACACCGCAGCGGTGACCGTGCCGGTCGACTTCAACGTGGCCGACCTCGCCGGATCGGTCGGCATGCTGACGGTGGAGGGCAATGCGACGGTGTCGACCGCGTCGGTGTACCTCGGCAAGAACGAGTCGGCCGGCACCAAGGCGGTCGGGGTGGTCAGCATGACCGGTGGCACCTTCACAGCTGCCGGGTCGGACTTCTTCATCGGCCAAAGCGGGGACGGCGCCTGGTCGCAGTCGGGCGGCACCACGACCGTCGCCGCCGAGGTGGTGCTCGGGCGGTTTGGAAACACCTTGGGCACGCTCGCCGTGTCGGGCGGGTCGTTCACCCAGAGCGGTACCGCCTCGGGGCTGATCGTGGGCTTCGACGGGGCAGGCAGCCTCACCGTGTCGGGGTCAGGGAGCGTCACCGTGGCCGGCACCGCGAGCGGCCTGACGCTTGGCAACTTCGGGATCGGCACCGGAACGGTGAGCCTCGACGGCGGCACGCTCACCGTGCCCTACGTTCGCAAGGGGGGCGCGGGGGCCGTGGTCACCCTCAACGGCGGCGTGCTCCGCGCCGGTACCGGTGCCCGGAACGACTTCTTCAGTGGCCTCGATTCGGCGACCGTGCTCGCGGGTGGGGCGAGGTTTGACACCAACGGCACCAGCGTGACGATCGCGCAGCCGCTCGCCGACGGAGCCGCCGGGGGCGGGCTCGTGAAGCAGGGCGCCGGCACGCTCGTGCTGGCGGGCAACAACGCCTACACCGGAGTCACGAGCGTGACGGCGGGCACGCTGTCGCTGGCGACAGCCGGGTCGATCGCGGCGTCCTCGGCGGTCACCGTGGCGGCCGGCGCGACGTTCGATGTCACCTCGCAGGCCGGCGGATACTCCGTGCCAGCCACGCAGACGATCGGCGGCAGCGGCACGGTCAATGGCGGGGCGACCTTCTCGTCGGGGGCGACGGTTTCGCCGGGCGCGAGTCCTGGCACCCTCACCTTCACGCAGGCCGTGACGTTTGGCTCCGGCGGAAACTACAACTGGCAGATGCTCAGTGCCACCGGCACCGCAGGGTCAGCCGGAGCGTGGGACCTCGTGACAACCGCCGGCGGGCTGGCGATCGCCTCGACCTCCCTCGATCCCTTCAACGTGAACCTCTGGACGCTCTCGGGCATCCTCCCGGATGTGAGTGGCGCCGCTGCGAACTTCAATCCAGGCCAGAACTACAGCTGGAAGATCGCATCGGCCACGGGCGGCATCTCCGGCTTCGCGGCCGAGAAGTTCGCGATCCGGACGACTGCCACCAACGGCACTGGCGGCTTCGCGAACTCGCTCAGCGGCGGCACCTTCTCGGTCGCGCAGAGCGGCAACGACCTGAACCTCGTCTTCACCTCCAGCGGCACGCAGGCG
>CAJBSQ010000760.1 GCA_903958265.1 uncultured Planctomycetaceae bacterium | reverse complement strand
TGTGCCACGACCTCGGTGGCCGCGTGCTCGTCTTCGGATCGCCGAAGCAACGGAGCCTCATGCCGGGCGTGTCGCCCGAGCAGGCGGTCGATCACATCCACGAGGTGTTCTCGCGACTGGTGCCGGTACTCGAATCGACCGACACCGTCGTCGCCCTGGAGCCGCTCTCGCCAGCTGAGACGGACGTGCTCACCACGGCTGCCGAAACCCGCCGGCTGATCGAGCGGATCGGCTCGCAGCACGTCAGGCTACTGCTTGACGTCAAGGCGATGTCGAGCGAGGAATCTCCGATCCCGGAGATCATCCTGGCCTCCGCTCGGGAGCTCGAGCACTTTCACGCCAACGACGTGAACCTCCAGGGACCGGGATTCGGCGGCGTCGACTTCGCCCCGATTTTTTCCGCGCTCGACGAGGTTCGCTATGCCGGCTGGGTGAGTGTCGAGGTGTTCGACTATGCTCCCGGGCCGGAACGGCTCGCCCGCGACAGCATCGATTACATGCGGCGGATCGAGGAATCGCTGGGCTGACCGGCGGAGACCGGTTCACCGACCGAAAAGGATCGCCGCATGGCCAAGGCACGTTCTGCGACCGTCATTCCCTGGTACCGCGACCTCACGCCCTACCACTGGTTCGTGTTCACGGTCGCGTCGTTGGCATGGCTGTTCGACTGCCTCGACCAGCAGCTCTTTATTCTCGCCCGCAACAACGCGATGGAATCGCTGCTGCCCGCCGGCTGGGATCCGAAGCTCTACGGCGGCTACGCCACGAGCATCTTCGTCGCCGGCTGGGCGATGGGGGGCCTGATCTTCGGGTCGTTGGGTGACCGCTACGGCCGGGCCAAGATGCTCACGCTGACGGTGTTGATCTACTCGCTCTGCACCGGTCTCTCGGCCTTCTCAAAGGGCTGGATCGACTTCGCCGCCTACCGTTTTCTCACGGGCCTCGGTGTCGGTGGCGTGTTTGGCCTGGCCGTCGCGCTCGTCGCCGACACCCTCCCTGATCGCTCGCGGACCGGCGCCCTGGGGATGCTTCAGGCGCTGTCGGCCGTGGGGAACGTGGCGGCCGGAATCATCAGCATGTCGATCGGCCAGCTCGAGGCGACCAAGGTGATCGCCGCCGGCACTGCCTGGAAATACATGTTTCTCGTGGGGGCGATTCCGGCGTTCCTCTGCGTCTTCATCCAGATCCGGTTGAAGGAGCCGGAGAAGTGGGTGCAGGCCCGCGCCGTAGGCAAGGCGGCGGGGGTGAAGTTTGGCTCGTATTCGGCGCTGCTCGGCGACCCGCGGTGGCGGGGCTCGGCGCTGTTGGGCATGGTGCTGTGCATCTCGGGGGTCATCGGCCTGTGGGGCATCGGTTTCTTCAGCCCCGAACTCGTCGGCGACGTCATCAGGGCATCACTGGTGAAGGAGGGGGTGCCCGCCGCGGAGATTGCCGGCCGGCAGCAGTTCTGGATCGGCGTCAACTCGATCGTTCAAAACCTCGGCGCATTCGTCGGGATGCTGCTGTTCACCCGCCTGGCCCAGAGCCTGGGCCGCAAGAAGGCATTCGCGATCGGCTACGTGGCGGCGCTGGTGGCGACCGTCGCCTACTTCCAGATGTTCAACGGCCGCAACGACATCTGGATGAGCGCGATCATGGGCGGCTGTCAGCTGGCCCTGTTCGCGGGCTTTGCGATCTACCTGCCCGAGTTGTTTCCGACGAGCCTGCGAAGCACGGGCACGAGCTTCTGCTACAACGTCGGCCGCTTCGTGGCGGCCAGTGGCCCGTTCACGCTGGGCGCCCTCCAGGCGGCTCTCAAGGCGGGCGCCACCACGCCCGAAGCCAAGCTGGCGGCCTTCCGCAACGCGTGCTCCTACATGAGCTGCGTGTTCCTGCTGGGACTCGTGGCCCTGGCATTTTTGCCGGAGACGAGGGACCGGCCACTGCCCGAGGATTGAAGGTGGCGGCTGCGGGCGGCGCGGTGGATGCCCGTCGCCCTGAGGCGTGGGCGGGGTTTGGCCGGGCAGCCGTGCACCGTCGCCCCCCGGATGCAGTCTGGGCCAAGGTTCTCTAGACTCACGTGGTCGCCCTGGGACGGGCGGCACCCCCTTTGGAGCATCGGTGACCATGCGTTGGGAAGGACGTCGACAAAGCGAAAACCTCGAGGACCGACGGAGCGTGGGCCAGCAGGCGGTCGTGGGGGGCGGATTGCTCACGCTCCTGATCATGATCGTGATGATGTTCCTCGGGGTCGACCCGATGCAGCTGATGCGGATCGCCCCAGAACTCGCCGGTGGCCCGGCACGCCAGGCCGCCCCCGGCAAGCCGGTCAACGACGAGATCAAGAAGTTCATCAGCACGGTGCTTGCCGACAACGAGGATGTCTGGGCGAGGGTGTTTCCCAAGGCGTTCGGCAAGCGGTTTGTGCCGACCCGGCTGGTGATGTTTACCGGCCGCGTGCAGAGCGGCTGCGGAATCGCCGATGCTGGTGCCGGCCCCTTCTACTGCCCGCTCGACAAGACGGTCTACATCGACCCGGTGTTTTACGAAGAGCTCAAGCGGCGGTTCGGCGCCCCGGGCGATTTCGCGCAGGCCTACGTGATCGCCCACGAGATCGGCCACCACGTGCAAAACCAGCTCGGCATCAGCGATCGCGTGCAGTCGATGCAGCGGCGGCTCTCGAAGGCCGACTACAACAAGATGTCGGTCCGCATGGAACTGCAGGCCGACTACCTCGCGGGCGTCTGGGCCCGGCACATGGCGCAGTATGCGGGCATCCTCGACGAGGAAGACATCCGCGAGGCGGTCAATGCCGCCGCCGCCATCGGCGACGACCGGATCCAGAAGCAGGCGCAGGGCTACGTGGTGCCCGAGGGCTTCACCCACGGCACGAGCGAGCAGCGGGTGCGATGGTTTCTCTACGGGCTGAAGACCGAAACGCCCGAGCAGGTCGTGGAGCGGATGAACGAGGCCTTCGAGCGGGATACGCCCTAGCGAAGCCTGCTTGGATCTGCGGTAAGATGCTCGCATGCGAATCCTGCTGACCGGCGCGACGGGCTACGTGGGCGGCTGCCTGCTTCGTGACCTCGAGCGCCGCGGGCTGATGGTGCGGTGCCTCGCACGGCGGCCCGAGAAACTTGGCGGGAGCACGGCCGCCACCACCGAGGTGATGCGGGGCGACGCGACCGATGCCGCCGATCTCGCCCGGGCGTGCGCCGGCGTCGACGTGGCCTACTGGCTCGTTCACTCGATGGAAGGCGGCGTTGACTTCGAACGGGCCGACCGGCTCGCCGCCGAGCGATTCGCGGCCGCCTGCATCGCCGGTGGCGTGCGTCGGATCATCTACCTCGGCGGGCTTGGCGCCGATGATGACCGGCTTTCGGCCCACCTTCGCAGCCGGCACGAGGTGGGGGCCATTCTCCGGGCGAGCGGCCTGGAGGTGATCGAGTTTCGGGCGTCGATCGTGATCGGGGCCGGAAGTTTCTCATTCGACCTCGTGCGGACGCTCGTGGAGCGGCTGCCGCTGATGATCTGCCCCGCCTGGCTCGCCACCCCGACCCAGCCGATCGCGATCGACGACGTGGTGGCCTACCTCTCGGCCGCGATTGACCTGCCGGCCAGCGGCCCGCGGATTTTTGAGATCGGCGGGCCAGACAAGGTCTCCTACGGCGCGATCATGCGGGAGTATGCCCGGCAGCGGGGACTCTGGCGGGTAATGGTGCCCGTGCCCGTGCTCACGCCGCGACTCTCGAGCCTGTGGCTGAAACTCGTGGCGCCGCGGTACTCGAAGGTGGGGCGGAAGTTGATCGATGGCCTCAAGAATCCCACGGTGGTAAACAGTGATGCCGCGCAGCGGGAGTTCGCGATCATGCCCCGCGGCCTGCGGGCCGCCGTGAGCGAGGCGGTGCGGCAGGAAGACGAGGAGTTTGCCGGCAAGCGCTGGGCCGACTTCGCCGATCTCGAGGAGCTGCCCCGCCGATACGGCGGCAACTTCGAGGGCACGCGACTCGTCGATCATCGGCATGCCGTCGTGGCCGTCTCTCCCGACCGGGCATTTGCGGCCCTCGAGCGGATCGGCGGCTCGCACGGCTGGTACGCCTGCAACTGGCTCTGGACGCTCCGCGGCTGGATCGACCGTGCCCTCGGCGGCCCGGGCATGACGCGGGGCCGACGTGATCCCGACACACTCCGCACGGGGGACCCGCTCGACTGCTGGCGGGTGGAGGTCTGCGATCCGCCGCGGCGTCTGCGGCTAGCTGCCGAGATGAAGATGCCCGGCCGGGGATGGCTCGAGTTTGAGGTGGTGCCCCGCGACGGGGACGTCACGATCCACCAGACGGCGGTGTTCGATCCGCGAGGACTCGGCGGCCTCGCCTACTGGTATGCGATCTGGCCGCTCCACGAGGTCGTGTTTCGCAGGATGCTGGCCGGCATCGTTCGCGCGGCGGTCCGCAACCGCTGACGGCCGGAGGCAACCAGTCAGCCGCAGGCAACCAGTCGGCCGCGGGGCTGCTCGGACACAAAACGGGCTCAGAGCGCGTCGGTAGGCCGCTGCGGACACGCGGCGCCGGTGGCCACCCCCTCGATCTGGATCGTGGCATGGGCGACCCGGAAGCGTTCGCGGGCCAGGGCCTGGGCCGCAGCGAGCACCGCATCACGATCCGCCCCGTCTGGCGTGACGAGGTGGGCCGTGAGCGAGATTTCCGACGTGCTTGCTCCCCAGACGTGGAGGTCGTGCACCTCGCTCACGTTCTCCAGCGTGGCCAGCGCCGCCGCGACGGCCTCCGGATCGATGCCACGGGGCACCGCGTCGAGCGCGAGGTCGATGCTCTCGCGGAACAGCCCCCAGGTGCCCGCGACGATCGCGGCTGCGATCGCGATGCTCACGACAGGATCGATCCAGGCTGCTCCGGTGACCGCGATCGCGATGCCCGCGACCACGACCCCCAGCGACACTGCCGCGTCGGCCGCCATGTGGAGGAAGGCCCCGCGGACGTTGGCATCGTCGTGACCGCGGAGGAAGAGCAGGGCGGTGAACGTGTTGATCACCACGCCGATCGCGGCCACCGCGATCACCGTCGGGCCGGCGACCGGCTCGGGAGACCAGAGGCGGTGCGCTGCCTCCCAGACGATGCCGCCGCAGGCCACGAGGAGCAGCACGGCGTTGGCGAAGGCCGCGTAGATGGTGGACCGACGCAGGCCCCAGGTGTACCGCCGCGACGGCGGCCGCCGGGCGAGCCAGTTCGCTCCCCAGGCGAGGAGCAGACCGACCACGTCGCCGGCATTGTGGCCGGCGTCGGCAAGCAGCGCCAGCGAACCCGCCCAGAAACCAGCCCCAACTTCCGTCGCCACGAACGCCGCGTTGAGCACCACGCCGATGGCCATCGCCCGGTCGAAGCGGGCCGGCACGTGACCGTGCCCGTGCCCGCAGTCTGCGCCGGGCGAATGGGCGTGATCGTGTGGCATGCGTTGCCGGCGAGCCTGATGGGAGTGTTGGGTGCGGGAGCCGTCTGCGGGGATCATACCCATGACTGATCGTCTCGGGGGTGCCCCTGGTTCTCGACGGGCTTGGACGGCGGGGACTGTGCGGCCAGTGGAGCCCGCGCTCGGACTCTTTGGTTGCGGCCGACAGGCCACGGTAGGATTCTCACGCGGCTCCCTGTCACTTTTTGGTTGACGTCGAAAGGCCTCGGTATGGAACCTCTGCGTGTGGCGGTGATCGGGCGGACGGGCCGCGGGGATTGGGGGCACGCGATCGACGAACTCTGGCGCGACATCGCGGCGGCTGAGATCGTGGCCGTTGCCGACGAGAGCGAGGAGGGGCTCGGGAAGGCGGTCGCCCGCCTGAAACTCGATGCCGCAAAGCCAGGCGTGGCGCATCGCGACTGGCGGAGGATGCTCGCCGAGGTCAAACCCGACATCGT
>CAJBSQ010000759.1 GCA_903958265.1 uncultured Planctomycetaceae bacterium | reverse complement strand
GTCAGACGGATCTTCGCGGAGGAAGCGGTCGGCGGTCTCGAAGGCCACGCCGTCGATCACGACGCCCACGCGGGCCGGCGCCGCGGCGAGCGCGGCGGTGAGGCGGTCGAGCGCCTGCTGCATCGCCTGGCGGTTGGCCTTGATCGAGAAGTCGGCGAGGGGCTCGTTTTCAAACGACTCGCCGTAGGGCTCTGCGGCCTGGGCCGGCGGCGGCGCAGCGGGGGGCGATGGCGGGGCAAGGAGCTGCTCGGCAGGCACGTTCTGGATGAAGCCCGCGCGGAGAAAGGAATCGTTCGACGAGTTTTCGAGGAGGCGGCGCACGAGGTAGGCCATGCCCGGCACGAGCTCGCCGTAGGGCATGTACACCCGCATCCGCCAGCCGGCCTTCGTGACGGCTTCCTTTTCGGCGTCGCCCATGCCGTAGAGCATCTGCATCTCGACGCCGCGGCGATCGAGGCCGAGGTGTTCGGCGACGGCCATGCCGTGGGCGAGCGAGCGGAGGTTGTGGCTGCCGAGCGCGGGCCGGAGCGCGTCGGCGTGCTCCATCACGAAGGTCGTCGCGGCCTCGTAGCAGGCATCGGTCTGCCACTTCTCCTGCCACACCGGCACCGGCCAGCCGGCGGCGCGGGCGTGGATCGTCTCGTAATCCCAGTAGGCGCCCTTCACGAGCCGCACCCACACGGGCGTGCCGCGGTGTTTCGCCCAGGCGGCGAGCGCGGCCAGATCATGGGGAGCTTCGTGGAGGTAGCACTGCACCACGATCCCGCAGTGCGGCCACTCGCGAAACTCCTCCTCCATCGCGATCTGCTTGAAGATGGCGAGGGTGAGGTCTTTGCTGGCATGGCTCTCCATGTCGACGTGAACCTGCGCGTGCGAGTCGCGGGCGAGCCGCCAGAGCGGCCGCAGCCGGGCGAGCACGCGAGCGGTGGTGCCCGCGGCGTCGATGGCATCAAACCGGCTGTCGAGCGCGGAGAGCTTGAGCGACACGTTCACCCGCGGCAGCGCGGCTGGCCGGCCGTTGGCGGCGGGTCCGTCATCGACGAGCGGGTCGTGGGGCCAGCCTGCGGCCTGCGGCGGCAGTTCGGTGAGCAGCCGCGTGTAGGCGGCCGCGTAGGCGTCGGCCTCGGCGTCGCTCGTGACCGTCTCGCCGAGGAGGTCGAGCGTGAAGCCGCGGTGGTGGCGGCGTTCGGCGAGGGCGGCCCGGGCGGCTTCGGCGGGAGTGGTGCCGGCGATGAACCGACGGGCCTGGGCGAGCATCGCGGCGCGAACGGCCCGGGCGGCCAGCGGCGAGAGCAGGCCGGTGCGGGCCGCCTTAAACGCCATGCCGATGGCGGTGGGGAGCCGCTCGATCACGTCGTCGTCGATGTATTCGCGGAGGTGTCGGTCGACCGCGGCGGGGTCGTCGAGCATCGGCATGCAGTCGACGAGCCGGAAGAGCCGCACCTTGAGATCGTCGTCGGCCGTGGCCCATTCGCCGGCCTGCTCGGCCCAGTATTCCGGCGAGAGCATCGACGGCCGGGCGGCACGGGCGGCCGCCAGGAGGTCGCGGCCGATGGCCTGCACGCGGGCCTCGATCCGCTCGCGGTCGATGGCCGAGAGACGGCTGGGCAGGAGGGTCGCGGGGCCGTTGGTTCCGGCGGCGGCAGGCTGGTGAAGCGTGGTGGCCATGGCGTTTCCCCTTTTGATGCAAGTCTATCGACCGCAGGGATTTGCGTCGCAGGGGCGGCTGGCCAGGCGAGGCGAGAAAGCGGGCGGGCGAGGCTGGCATTGGGGTTGCGCCGATCGCCGGGGATGAGCCGTTTCGCTGTCCGCCGCCGGCCACTTGGTAGAATCGGGTTCAACGATGCGGGTCATCGAAGACCCGCCGCCCTTTGCATCACGCGCCCGTGACCCACCAGGCAGGCCAGGCCTTCGACCGGCTGACAGCGACCCTCGAGGCCCACGGTCCCGTGGTCATGCCGGCCCTGCTCCTCTGCGATTTTGGGCACCTGGCCCGCGAGGTGGAGCGGCTCGAAACGGCCGGGGCCGCAGCCCTGCACCTCGACGTGATGGACGGCCAGTTTGTGCCGCAGCTCAGCTACGGGCGGGTGGTGGTCGAGGCCGTGCGGAAGGCCTCCCGCGTGCCGATCGAGACGCACCTCATGGTCGCGGAGCCCGAGCGGGTGATCGAGGAGTATGCCAGGCTCGGCTCCGACATCGTGACGGTGCACATCGAGGCTCTGGAGGAGCCGCGGAGGGCGCTCGCGGCGATCACCGGGGCGGGCTGCCGGGCCCTTCTGGCGATCTGCCCGCACACCCCGGTGGAGCGGCTCGAGCCCTACCTCGATGCCTGCGACGGCGTCTTGGTGATGAGCGTGGAACCGGGCTTCGGCGGCCAGCAGTTCAACCCCGTCGCCCTGGAAAAACTCACCTGGCTCGCGGCGGCCCGCAGCCGGCTCAATGCCTCCTTCCGCCTCGGCGTCGACGGCGGCATCTCGACCGAAACCATCAGCTCGGCGGCCGCGGCCGGTGCTGAACTGATCGTGGCGGGCAGCGCCGTGATCTGCTCCACCGACTATGCCCGTGCGATCGTCGAACTCGAATCATTGGCCCGCGCCGCGGCCTGAGAATTATTCCTCCGGAGAACATCCCTCCCGTGCCTGACCACCTGATCGTGATTCGCTCCGGCGTCACCGACTACGACCTCCAGGGTCGCATTCGCGGCACGCTCGATCTGCCGCTCTCGCCGGAGGGCGTGGCAGCGGCCACGAAGGCCGGCGAGCGGCTGGCGGCAGACCCTCCCGCGGCGATCTACACCTCGGAGGCTGAGTGCGCGGTGGAGACCGGGCGGCTGATCGCCGCGGCCTGCGGGCTCAAGCCGCGGCCGCTGGCGAATCTCGACAACCTCGACCTCGGGCTCTGGCAGGGCAAACTCGTCGACGACATCCGCGAGAAGCAGCCGCGGCTGCATCGCCAGTGGCAAGACAATCCCTGGGCCGTCGCGCCCCCCGAAGGGGAGCTGCTCGAGCAGGCATGCGAGCGGGTGGAGACCGCGCTCGAGAAGCTCTTCAAGCGGCATCCGGCGGGCCGGGTGGCGGTGGTGGTGCCGCAGCCGCTCGACGCGATCGTCCGCTGGCTCGTGTCAGGACGCTCGATGGGCGACCTGTGGTGCATCGACCCAGCGGCCGAGCTGATCGAGGAACTGCCCGTGGCGGCCCAGTGGCAGCCCTCCCGGCCCGGGATGGCGGCCAGCCCGCCGCTGGCCCGCGAGGCGCCGGTCGCCGGCCACCCGTTCGTTTCCCGCTGAAAGCGGCGCAGCACCGCTCCCCGCCCCCGCGATAAACTGCCCCGTGCTCGGACCCGGCGGGCCTGCCGGCTCCGCTCCACCGTTTGGCATCCGCTCGTCGATTCCCGTCCGCCCTCGTTCACGCCGGTCACGACCATGGAACGCCGCCGCACCACGACCGCGACCACGAAGGGGACCGCGACCACGGCTGCGGCTGCCGGGCCGACCGCCGCCGCTGCCCCGCCCGCGATGGCCCCGCGGCAGCCTGCGTTGCCCGAGCCGCCGGCGGCCGGTGGCAAGCAGTCGCGTCCGAAGCGGGGCGTGCCCGAGGGGCTGTGGCTGAAGTGTGATGGCTGTGGGGCGACGATCTACCGCAAGGAGGCCGAGGAGCTCCTCAACGTCTGCCCGCAGTGTGGCTTCCACTGGTATGTGTCGGCGGTGCAGCGGATCACGCAGCTGCTCGACGCGGGCACCTTTGAAGAGTGGGATGCCAACCTCAAGCCCACCGATCCGCTCGGGTTTCGCGACAAGAAGCCCTACGCCGAGCGGATCGTGGCCGAGCAGAAGCGAACGGGCCTGAAAGACGCGGCGCTGACGGGCACGGGCATGATCCGGGCCCGCCGCGTGGCCTGTGGCGTGACCGACTCATCGTTCATCATGGGCAGCATGGGGAGCGTGGTCGGCGAGCGGCTCACGCGGCTGGTCGAGCGGGCCACGGCCGGCAAGCTCCCGCTGATCATCATCAGTGCCTCGGGCGGCGGCGCCCGCATGCACGAGGGCATCCTCTCGCTGATGCAGATGGCGAAGGTGTCGGCGGCGCTCGCCCGTTATTCGCAGGCCGGCGGCCTCTTCATCTCGGTGCTCACCAATCCCACGATGGGCGGCGTGGCGGCGAGCTTTGCGTCGCTGGGCGATCTCTGCTTCGCAGAGCCGCGGGCCTTGATCGGCTTTGCGGGCCCGCGGACGATCAAGGCCACGATCCGCGTGGAACTCCCCAAGGGTTTTCAGACGAGCGAGTTTCTCCTCGAGCACGGGTTCATCGATCGGATCG
>CAJBSQ010000758.1 GCA_903958265.1 uncultured Planctomycetaceae bacterium | reverse complement strand
GCCGGCATCGCCTCGAGCTTTGGCACGAGGTCGTCGATCGTGCAGGGCTCGACGGTGTTGGCCGGGCGGATCGTCGCGAAGTCGCAGTCGAGGTAGTCGGCGGCGATGCCCGGCACCGGTACGGTAAACGTCAGGTCGACCGGCGGTTCCGCAGGGGCTGCCGCCGTGCTCGGCCGCAGGAGACGGGCAATACTCTGCCGCAGCGGCTCCAGCGGTGTGAGCCGCACGTGCACGATTTTCGTGCCGAGATCGACGGTCGTGAACACGAAGCCCTCCGCCGTCTCGCCGGCATGAATCGGGGCGAGGCGGAAGCCGTGGCGGCGAAACTCGTCGTCCATTCGCTTGTTGGCGAAGTAGGCGGTGATGAGTTTCAGCGGCACAAGCATCAGCAGCGGATAGAAGAGCCAGCTCATCGCACCGAATGCAGAGAGCCGCTTGCCGATCGAGAAGTGAGTGACGCCGGCCGCCTCGAGCGGCGTGAAGTAACGGGGGTCGATGTTGACCATCTGCAGCCGCAGGCTGTCGGGGGACAGGTTTGCGATCCGCAGCCACACCGGCTGGATGCCTCGCTTGGCCACGTCGACGCCGAACACGCGGCGGCTCTCGGCCGCCGATGGCACCGCGACCGTCACACGGGCCCGCGGCTCTTACTGTGTGATCGCGCGGTCGACGTATGCGGTGAACGCGTTGTCGGGATCATACGGCGTGATCACCAGCCGCCAGAGGCGGGAGCCGAAGCCGGCGCAGACAGATGAAAACGTCATGATCGTCTCGCCAAACGCACACGGCCCGGGGAGTGCTCCCCGGGCCGTCGCGTGGTCAATGGGCCGTGGCAGCTCCGATGTCGGATTGCCCGCTCACTCGGCCATCTCGCAGGAGGCGTCGACGATGGCGTCGATCTTTTCTTCCGACAGGCCGCCTGAGGCAAAAGCATGGTTGGCCTTCACTTCACCTCCCTTGTAGCAGATCACGGTCAGATCAGCGTCGGGAGCAATGTTGAAGTTCTCGGGACCGTTCGCCACGTCTTCCGGGATCACGAAGGCAACCCGCTTGATGCCGTGCTTCGCCACGAACTCAGCCGCGGCCTTCTTCATGCTCTCCTCGTCGGTGCCGATCATGTTGACGAAGGCCGAGAGCTTCGAATCCTGATGCTCTTCGATCTCTTCCTCGAGCTTCAGGAGAAACTTGGCGAGCTTCTCGTCGGCCGACCGGGCGAACACCATCACCACCGGCCGCTGGCCCATCTTGCAGCGGTAGCAGAGCTTCTTGCCGTCATCGACGCCGTCATCGGGATTTCCAGTCACCTTCGTGACGGTGAAGGCCCCCACCCGATCGCCAACCTGCGGTCCGCTCGTGACCTCGGCCGAGGCCACCGCCGCCATCATCAACGCCACCGCCGCCATGAAAGCACGCATCGTTGGGAGCTCCTGATTGAAAACCGTCAGCCGGGGGCACGCCGCCCACTCCGGACTTGTTGCATCCCAAATGCTACCGCAGATACGATGCCGCTGGCAATTTTCTCGCACGCCGCGGGCGATCCTGCCGACCGACGCCCCACTTCTACCGACCGGGAGCATCCTTCTTATGGCCACCGCTAGCATGCCGCGCCGCGCTGCCGCCCCCCAGATCCGCCAGACGCAGCTGTTCATCGACGGTCAGTGGGTGCCCGCCCGGAGTGGCAAGACCTTCGAGACGCTCAACCCGGCCACGGAGGAAGTGATCGCCCAGGTGGCGGAGGGTGACGCCGCCGATGTCGAACTCGCCGTCTGCGCCGCTCGGAAGGCGTTTGACGAGGGACCGTGGCCGAGAATGAACGCCCGCGACCGCGGCCGGATCATGATGCGACTCGCCGACCTGATCGAGGCCGAGATCGATGAACTCGCGGCGCTCGAGTCGCTCGACAACGGCAAGCCGGTGAGCGACGCCCGCACGGGAGACATCCCGCTCGCCCTCGACGCGCTCCGCTACTACGCCGGATGGGCTGACAAGATCCAGGGCCAGACAATCCCGGTGAACGGCAACTACTTCTGTTACACGCGGCGGGAACCGGTGGGCGTGGCCGGGCAGATCATTCCCTGGAACTTTCCGATCCTGATGGTGTCGTGGAAGTGGGGCCCGGCCCTTGCCGCCGGCTGCACGATCGTGATGAAGCCTGCCGAGCAGACCCCGCTGACGGCCCTGCGGCTGGCGCGGCTGGCCCAGAAGGCGGGTGTGCCCGACGGGGTGATCAACGTGGTGCCGGGATTCGGCCCCACCGCCGGCGCCGCGATCGTGAAGCACCCTGGCATCGACAAGGTGGCCTTCACGGGCTCGGGCGAGACCGCACAGATCATCATGCGTCAGGCCGCCGACCAGCTGAAGCGGCTGACCTTCGAACTCGGCGGGAAGAGCCCCAACATCGTGTTCGCCGACGCCGACCTGGAGGCCGCCGCCGCTGGGGCCCACGTGGGGATCTTTCTCAACCAGGGCCAATGCTGCTGCGCCGGCTCGCGGCTCTTCGTCGAGGACAAAATCCACGGCGAGTTTGTGGAGCGGGTGGTCGAACAGAGCCGGAAGCGACGCGTGGGCGATCCGTTCGATCCCGGCACGCAGCAGGGGCCGCAGGTCGACAAGGCCCAGTTCGACAAGATCATGGGCTACATCGAGGCGGGCAAGGCGGAAGGCGCCACCTGTGCCACCGGCGGCAAGCGGGTGGGCGACCGCGGCTTCTTCATCGAGCCGACGGTGTTCACCAACGTGAAGGACGAGATGAAGATCGCCCGCGAGGAGATCTTCGGCCCCGTGCTCTCGGTGCTGAAGTTTTCCGACATGGAAGAGCTCGTTCGTCGCGCCAACGCCACCGCCTTCGGCCTCGCCGCCGCGGTCTGGACCCGCGACATCGCGCGGGCGCATGACGTGGCCAGGCGGCTGCGGGCCGGTACGGTGTGGGTGAACTGCTACGACGTGTTCGACGCCGCGGCCCCGTTCGGCGGCTTCAAGCAGTCGGGCTTCGGTCGAGAGTTGGGCGAGCGTGGGCTCGATCCCTACCTCGAAACCAAGACCGTGACGGTGAGCCTCGACCCGCCGCGGGGGTGATCGCGGGCCGGGCCGGCCGGGCGGGCCGGGTATGCTGATCGAGCCTCGCGGCGGAAGATCCGCCGGAGCCATTCACGGGGAGCTGTGTCATGCCGTTTTGTCGTGCCGCCATCGCCTGCGGCTTCATGATTCTCGTCGCCGCGGCAACGCCCGCCGCCGCCGATCAGCCCTGGCGGCAACTCTTCAACGGCCGGGATCTCGACGGCTGGACGCCGAAGATCCGCGGCACGGCGCTGGGTGACAACTACGGCGACACGTTTCGGGTCGAGGATGGCGTGCTGAAGGTCGTCTACGATCCGGCCGCCTATCCGACGTTCGATCACAAGTATGGCCACCTGTTTTTCAAGGAGCCGTTCTCGCGATACCGCCTGCGGATCGAGTACCGATTCACCGGTGAGCAGTGCGCGGGGGGGGAGGGATGGGCGTTCCGCAACTCGGGCGTGATGATTCACGGCGAGGATCCGGCGGGCATGCCGATCGAGAAGGATTTTCCGGCGTCGATCGAGGTGCAGTTCCTCGGCGGGCCTGAGAGGGGAGAACGGACCACCGCGAACCTCTGCACGCCCGGCACCAACGTGGTGATGGACGGCAAACTGTTCACGACGCACTGCACCAGTTCGAAGTCGAAGACCTGCCGCGGCGACCAGTGGGTGACGGTCGAGATCGAGGTGGACGGCCACCGGAAAGTACGGCACCTCGTCGATGGCGAGGTGGTGCTGGAATACGAGCAGCCGCAGCTCGACCCAAAAGACGACCGTTCCAAGGAGGCGCTCGCCGCGGCACACGGTGAGAAGCGGCTGACCGGCGGCACGATCGCGCTGCAGTCGGAGAGCCATCCCATCGAGTTCCGGAAGGTGGAGATTCAACTGCTCGACCCACCGGCCGGAGAGTGACCGGGCGGTTGGCGAGGCCGGGAGTCTCACGAGGAACCACACGATGGGACGCTATTTCGGCAGGGTGACGACCGGGGGCGGTCTACGCGCGGTCCTCTATACCTTCAAGAAGGCCCGGGAAGCGGGTGGGCTGGTTCGCTTCTGGAAGGCGATGCGGTCGAAAAACGCCTGCAAAACCTGCGCCGTCGGTATGGGTGGGCAGGCCGGCGGGATGGTCAACGAAGCCGGCCACTTTCCCGAGGTCTGCAAGAAGTCGTTCCAGGCGATGGTGGCCGACATGCAGGGGGGCGTGACGCCCTCCTTTTTCGAGACCTATTCACTGCCGCAGTTGCGGGCGTTTTCGCCGTACCAACTGGAGCATGCCGGCCGGCTCGTGCAGCCGGTGATCCTGGAGAAGGGCTCTCAGCATTACCGGCCAATCACCTGGGCCGACGCGCTCGAGCGGATCGCCGCCACGCTGAAGGCCACACCGCCAGAGGAGTCGTTTTTCTACTTCAGCGGCCGGTCGAGCAATGAAGCGGGTTTCCTGCTGCAGCTCTTCGCCCGGCTCTACGGCACCAACCACGTCAACAACTGCAGCTACTACTGCCACCAGGCCAGTGGCGTGGGGCTGTCGAGCGTGATCGGCACTGGCGCCGGCACGGTGAAGCTCGACGACATGGAACAGGCCGACTGCGT
>CAJBSQ010000757.1 GCA_903958265.1 uncultured Planctomycetaceae bacterium | reverse complement strand
TTTCATGCGGCCTGCACGCCCGACTTCTTCGTATTCGACGCAGGACAAAAACTGGTGTACCGCGGGCAGCTCGACCCGAGCCGTCCGGGGAGCGACGTGCCCGTGACGGGTTCGGACCTGCGTGCAACGCTGGAGGGACTGCTCGCCGGGAGGCCACCGCTGGCCGACCAGATTCCGAGCCTCGGCTGCAACATCAAGTGGAAGGCGGGCAACCACCCGGACTTCTTCAGCCCCTGACTCAGCCGTGTCGTCCGTGAGCGCGGGGTGGTGCCGCTGCGGTCAGCAGCCCCCCCGTCGCGAGCCTTCGGTGACGCGACGTCGCCGCGCTCATCCCGCTTTCAGCGGGGCCGCGGGGCGTCGCCTGGCCGGGGACCAGCGCGGTTGGCGAACGTGCCGATGTTCTGCGTGTCACCCGGCTCGAGCCGCGAAGCCCGGAGGTTTTCCCGCTGAATGGCCTCGTAGACCTCCTGGCGATGCACCGGGATCTCGGACGGGGCATTGATGCCCAGCCGGACCTTGTCTCCCCTGATGTCCACGATCGTTACGACGATATTGTCGCCGATCATGATGCTTTCGTCACGTTGTCTGGAGAGCACGAGCATCGCTGGTTCCTTCCTGATCCGTCGTGGCGGCGGCAATCCTGTGCCGCCCGTCACTGATGATTATGCACTCTTTTTGAGTGGAGGTCGTTCGAGAGAAAGTTCGTAATGCAGAGATAACTCGCCGCTCGCAACGACTTGACGGCCGGTGCGGGCTTCGAGGTTGATAACGATCGGAGCTTTGAGATTGAGCGTGAGGCCTGTGCCGTTTTGTCCGACGACCACCACCACCTGCGCCTGACGCATATCGGCGAGCGCCAGGGGGGTCAGTTCGCTGCGTGGGATGCGGACCTGGTAGTCGGGCACGAACCGCCGGGGACTCACCACCGCCAGGGCGACGTCGCCGCGGGTCGTGCTCTGGAGCCAGCCGAGGGCGTCGTTGGAGGCGTCGGCGAGCAGCGCCCATTCGCGGCAGTCCTCGAGGCCGGGCAGCCCGCTGGGGAACCGGAGGATGTCGCCGGCATCGACGTCGATCCGGCCGAATCTGGTGGTGTTGATTCGCATGATGCTGGCACTCCGTTGCCTGAACAAAACATGGACCGCCGCGGCGACCCGATCGAACTTCCGTTCGTACCTTTGAGATCGGCAGTCAGGGCGGTTGGGGTGGAGAAAAAAGGTTTGGCGAAGAAAACCGGATACGGAAGAGCTTGCCGGCAGGGCACTTCCGAACAGTCGCGGGTTTTTTGCCGCCCGCTTGACCGGCCGCCAAATTCCTCACAATCGGTACCAGAGGCTTCCTGCGGCGGCCGTCGATCTGCCCGTGAACGCCCCCCGTCCACCCGGTACCAGCCATGCGCCCCACGTTCGCTTTGTCGCTCGTCGTCCTGATGACTCTCCTCACGTGTGCGGGCGGCTGCACGACCGGCGAGTACGGGGCGGATTATGAGTCGCGGGTTCAGGACTTTCGCAGGGATGCCGTGTTCGCGGTGCTCGCCGGGCAGGCGACCGACCTTGCCGACGGTCGCCTGCGGATGCGGCTCCCGATGGATCTTGGCCCTCAGACTGAGGACGACGGGACGAAGATCCGTCAAAAGCCTCCGTTCGTCAGGGATTTTCCCGGCTTCGCAGCGGCGTACGAGAAGACCGTCACGAAAGGCACCATGCGACTGCCGGCGGTGCTGACCGTCGGCTTCGTGCCTTCCGCCGACCAGCGGCATGCCGCGGTCGAAGCGGCGATCCTGGAACAGGTCCGTCGCGACGAGTCGTTTCGGAAGGCCGACTGGCAGCGGGGGAGGGCCGTCGAGCCCGCCGCGGCGGGGCCGGCCGTCTGGGACGTGCTCGTGCTCAAGGGGCAGCAGGAGTTTGAGAGCATCGTGGCCGACGCGCCGGAATACAAGAAGTGGCCGGGGCTGTGCGAGATCTGGGTGTCGGCTGATCCGAAGCAGGACCAGTGCACCGTGCTGGCGCTGCGGGTTCCCGATGAGATCGCCGATACGTTGCCCGTTCCCCCCGAGCAGTTGATCGAACTGGTGGCCCGCACGGTCCACGCGGTGCCACCGCCGGACGAGGAGCCGGCCGCCGATCCTCCCCGCGGGAAGTGATGCCTGACCGCCCTGGGCGGGCTACTGCCACATTGGCTGGGCCCGCCAGGCGGCGAGGGGCGCCAGCAGGAGCAGCGGAATCCAGGCCCCGATCGAGGCGCTGAAGGCATCGCCGGTCACCAGGGCGTGGGAGCCCATTACCGTGAGGAAGAAGATCACGGTCATGCCGACGCACAGGCCGACGGCGACGAACACGCCCCGGCGGCTGGGCCCAAGCACCAGCGGGATGCCGAGCATCACCAGCGCCATGTCGAGCAGCGGCGCCACGATCCGCGCATGGACCCGGAGCGGGACGTCGGCGCCCACGCCGAGGCTCGGGTTGCGGATCGCCCGCACGAGATCAAACGTGGATGAGAACTGGCTCCAGTTCATCGACCCAATGAGCTGCTCGAAGGTGACATCGCTTGCCACGAAGCACTCCCGCGGCTGCAGCCAGGCCGCAGCCGCCCGCGAGAGCACCACCGCCGTGCCGCCACAGTGCATCGCCGGCAGGCCATCGATGTCGGCGGGCTCGCGGACGCCGCGGAGGAGGTAACCGGCAGGATGGTCGCCGTCGGCAGGCTTCCAGAAGGCCTCGGTAGCCGTGATTTGCGGGCCGTAGCTGCCAAGCTGCGGAGGCATCAGCAGGCTGGGGTGGTCGATTCGGGAGTTCATGGCCTGGGCCCCCCGGCCACGGAACAGGATCTCGGTGCGGTTGTCGTACCGGGGCTCGAACGGCTGCACCAGCTCCCCCCGCAGGTCTTGGGCATTGCGGGCGAAGGCCTCGCGGATCTGCGGCAGGACGAGCTCACGATTGGTGGCTGCGGCGAGGGCGACGAGGGCCGAGAACACGAGGACGGGTCGGGCGATCCGCCACCGGGGCACGCCCGCCGCGAGCAGCGCGGTGAGCTCGTTGTGTCGTTCCAGCCACGTCAGCGCGAACATCGCACTGGCCAGCGAGATCACCGGGCTCGTGGCGTCGAAGAACCAGATCAGCCGGCAGCCGTAGTACGACGCCAGCACCTTCGCCAGGCTGCCGGTCTCGGCCGCGTGCGACAGGAACTCCTCCATGTTCGTGAACGCGTCGAACACGAAGTACAGGCCGGCGAGGCTGACGAACACCACGACGAAGGCGTGGAGTTGGGCGCGGCCGATGTAGCGGTCGATCAGCATGGATGCTTGACGAGGGCTGGGGCTGACGGACGATGGGAGGATTCCCGCCGATTCCGGCCGCTTCCGCGAGGTGGCGGAGGGTACGGAGGTCGAGCGGGACCGTCAATCTGGGAAACCCCGCGGATGGCCTGGTCGGACCTGCCCGGACTGGCGACGATCCTGGACCTGCTCTGTCCGCCGCGGTGCGGATTTTGCGGAGCCGACGTGGCCGAGGGACGGCCCGGCGGGGGCCTGAGCTGCGAGCCGTGTGCGGCCGCGTTCTCGCGGGACGTGACGCGGTGCGGGCTCTGCGGGGAGCCTGCGGAGGGTGACGGGGGCTGTCGCCGGTGCCGCGGTCGTCGCCGAGACTGGGACGGCCTCGCCGTGCTCAGCTCCTACGGTGACGACGTCCGCGAGCAGGTGCTGCGGGCGAAGCGGCCGGCCGGCGAGGCCGTGGCTGCGGCGCTCGCCGGCCTGCTGGTTCGCAAGCATCGCGAATCGTTCGCCGACTGGCGAATCGACGTGGTTGCGCCGGTGCCGATGCACTGGAGGCGTCGGTTGGCTCGCGGCACGAGCGCGGCCGATCAGCTGGCCGCGGCGGTGGCTCGCGGACTCGGCCTGCCGATGAGGCGGTTGCTCCGCCGCCGCCGGGCCACCCCGATGCAGAACGAACTCCCGTTCGAGGACCGTCGCGGCAACGTCCGGGCAGCCTTCAGAGCGACCCGCCGCGTGGCCGGCCTGCGGGTGCTGCTCGTGGACGACGTGGCCACGACCGGGGCCACTCTAGCCGAGTGCCGCGGCACGCTGGTGGAGGCCGGGGCCGCCGCCGTCTACGCTGCGGTGATTGCCAGGGCCGATCGGGGCTCCGGCACCGACCCCTTCCGTTGATTCCAGGAGGCCGCCGCGGCGGCCGATGACGCATGCCTGCCACCCATCCGCTCCGCGTCGGCACTCGGGCCAGCGCACTGGCCCGCACTCAGACGGGCTGGGTCGTAGACCGGCTGCGGGCTCAGGGCGTTGACGTGGTCGTGGAGACGATCACGACCCGCGGCGATGATCGAAGCGACCTGCCAATCGCGAAGATTGGCGGTGACGGCGTGTTTGTGCGGGAACTGGAGCAGGCGCTTCGCGACGGACGGATCGACGTGGCGGTGCACAGCCTGAAGGACCTGCCGACGGCCGAGTCCCCCGGACTCGTTCTCGCCTGCGTGCCCGAGCGGGCCACGCCATTCGATGCCCTGGTCGGCCGCACGGCCCCCCGGCTCGATGAGCTGCCCTCCGGAGCCGTGGTCGGCACGTCGAGCATTCGGCGGGTCGTGCAGCTGAAGGCGGCACGGCCAGACCTGCAGGCCGTGCCGCTGCGTGGCAATGTCGACACGCGGCTGCGAAAACTGGATGCGGGGGAGTACGACGCGGTGATTCTCGCGGCGGCCGGCCTCGAGCGGCTCGGTCTCGCCGACCGGATCACGCAGCTCATGCAGCCGCCCGAGTTCTGGCCGGCCGTGGCCCAGGGAGCCCTCGGCATCCAGGTCCGGGCCGACGACGTGCAAACGCTCGCGGCGGTCGCTCCGCTGGACCACGCGACGACGCATGCCGCGGTGATCGCCGAGCGGAGGATGCTGGAGAATCTCGCGGGAGGTTGCCTCGCTCCAATCGGTGCCTGGGCCCGTCTCTCCGCCGCCGGCGGACTCGTGCTGGGCGGTTGCGTGCTCGAGATGGATGAGCCCACGGAAGTCGTGCGACGGATCGTCGCGGAAGAGACGGTGGCGATTCGGGATCAGACCGAGCCTGCGGCGCTGGGCGAGGCCGTGGCGGCTCGGCTCCGCGCTGCCGGTGCCGAAGCCATGCTCCAGCGAATGCGGACGCGACTCGCCTGACACGGAATCCCTGACACGGAATCCCCGACGCACGTCTTCGGTCAAAAAGCCCGCTCACGACGTCGGGCTGAAACCCGTCGAGGCAGCAGGCATCGCTCATGGGAAGGGTGTGTCGGCGTGGTGTCCTCGATACACTCGCGTCTCACCGTCGCCCGTTTTGGCGGCGGTGCCGACTCATCGCGCTGGACCGGCGGGTGTCGGTTGAATCAAAAATGTTGAATGTGTAGAGTTTGACGTCGAAGAGCCCATTGGGAACGTAATGCGGCGACCAGTCGCGGAAGGGTTTGAGGCACATGGCGA
>CAJBSQ010000756.1 GCA_903958265.1 uncultured Planctomycetaceae bacterium | reverse complement strand
GCCGCGAGCCTTTCATGCCCTTGCCGATCCCGGTGTCATTCGTGAGCAATACCAATGCCTACCGGCATCCTCAAGGCTACGACGAGGCGCGATTCACCAGGGCCCTCCTCAATGAGGTCCATGAGACGATTCTGCGCGAGGGCCCCGATGAGATAGCGATGATCATCGCCGAGCCGATCCAGAACTCCGGCGGCGCCTTTGTGCCTCCTCGCGGCTACTGGCCTGGCCTTCGTGCTCTCTGCGATCGCTACGGCATCATCCTCGTGGCCGACGAGACCATCAGTGCCTTCGGTCGCGTTGGGGAGTGGTTCGCCTCGACTCGATTCGATGCCAAGCCCGACATCATCACCTTCGCGAAGGGTGCGACAGCAGGGCACGCACCCCTGGGCGGCGTGCTCGTCAATGAGAGGGTGGCCGAGCCATTCGGCTCAGGGCAGATCACCTACATGCACGGACTCACGTTCGGCGGTCACCCCCTTACGACTTCCATCGCCCTCGCCGTCCTCGATATCTATGAGCGCGAGGAAGTCTTCGAGAATGTGCGATCACTTGAGCCCTTCCTCGATTCGAGATTGCAGCAGTTGCGTGGCAATCCGCTCGTTGGCGACGTGCGCGGCGCGGGCTTCTTCTGGGCCGTCGAGCTCGTGAAGGACCGAGAGACCCACGAGACGTTCGACGATGACGAGGCGCAGTGGCTCCTCAAATCGGAGCTCTCCGGTCACATCGACGAACTCGGCCTGCTGTGCCGGCTTGATGACCGCGGGGATCCGGTGATCCAGATTTCGCCGCCCCTTGTCAGCGATGAGGCCACGCTCGACCGGATCGTGTCGATTATCGGCGAGGCAACCGATCGCGCGCATCGCTCATGGAGCCGCAGCAGGTCCCGATTCGACAAGACGGCGGCCGTCCGAGGGCGAGCCTCAGCGGCGAGAGACCAGCCAGTCTCCGCCTAAACGTGCATCTCCTCGACGAACGCTCGATTGAGGCGACATGTGCGGCCGGAGATGCAGTGACGACGCGAGCGTGAGTCTCAATCATCGCAAATAGGGCGGATCGCAGGTACGGTTACTCAATGCTTTTGGCTGTGCGTCGCCGCTCGCCGAGCTCTCATCGCGCTGAAACTCTGCTTCGGCCTCTGACGGCGATGGCGATGATCGCCGGTATCGCGCTCATCCCACTTGCCGCTGCGCCACCAGCCTTGGCAAGCACCTGCGCCCCGGTAGAGACCTCGATCGCAGGGTCGCCCGCGTACACCGTGCTCACCTTCAGAACCGTGGGCGGCAACGTCACGACCACGTGTGATTGGACGGTGCCCGCGGGTGTGACGTTAGTTGATGTTCTTGTGGTCGCGGGTGGTGGCGGCGGTGGTGGCGGCGGTGGGACTGATGGGACTGGCGGAGGTGGCGGCGGTGGAATGAAGGAATCCTTGGCCCTCGTGACCACACCCGGAGTGGTCTCAATTTCGGTGGGCGCTGGCGGCGCGGGCGGCGTTTGGCCGAATCCGGGAGCGAACGGGAGCGGCTCAACGTTTCGTGCTGCGTCGACTGCGGGAGCGGTGACGACTGCTGGAGGCGGTGGGGGAGGTAGCGGTAACTCTGTCGCGGAAGCAGATGGCCGGAACGGCGGTTCAGGCGGCGGAGCCAGCGGAATGAACAATTATCACGGTGGGGCGGGTACTTCTGGCGAGGGCAACAGAGGAGGAGATTCTACTAGCGACCCCTTCCACGTCGCTGGAGGCGGTGGCGGAGGTGGCGGAGGAGCGGGTGCTCCGGGTGGTAACGGCTCGGTCTCTTACATTCTCTTGGTTTTCAACTCGGCGGTGGGCGGCGCCGGTGGCAATGGATCATCCTCCACGATAAGTGGCTCGAGCGTGACCTACGCGGGTGGTGGCGGTGCGGGTGGCGAGACCGGGGCCGGTTCGGGGGGCTCCGGTGGAGGTGGAGCTGCCTCGATGAGCGGTTCCGGGGGCAACGGCACCGATGGGCTTGGCGGCGGT
>CAJBSQ010000755.1 GCA_903958265.1 uncultured Planctomycetaceae bacterium | reverse complement strand
CGGAAACCGGCACTGGAACCAAACTCATCACGGCAGGCAACGCTAACGCCGAAGGGGCGATGTCCATCTCACCCGACTGCACCTGGATCGGTTTCTCTGGTTACAACTCGACCATCCCGGCTGGCTCGAGCATCACAGCCGCAACGAGCGCCATCGTTCCTCGCGTGGCCGGGCTTTTCAACACGACGACGGGCTCCTACTCGCTGACGGTGACGGGCACGTGGTTTAGCGCTTCCAGCCCCCGAGGCGCGGTCACCACCGATGGCAACAAGATCTGGGCGATTGGCGGAAACAGTGGTGTGGTGTACGGCACGGTCGATAGCTTGAGTCCGTTTGTGGCATCTGGTACGACCGCTACGACGGCGGCCATCGGCACCAATCTTCGCGTGCTCGGCATGTACGGAAATGAGCTCTACCAGTCGACCGGTTCCGGAACCTTGCCGACCGTCGGTCAGTTGGCCGGCAACCCGCTCGTCAACGGCCTTCCCACCGCAAGCACGTTCCTGCCAAACATTCCCAGACAGGGCGGCTCCCCCACCACCAGCCGATATGGCTTCACGTTCCTTGACACCAATCCCGCCGTGCCCGGGATCGACACGCTGTACACGGTCGACGACTCGGCTACGGCCGGCGGGCTGTGGAAGTACACGCTCGACTCGAGCGGCACGTGGAATGCTGCTGGTTCGATCACGGCTCTCTCAGGGGCTTTGCGCGGGCTGGCCGGCGGGGTCAGCGGCAGCAATGTGCAGCTCTACATGACGGGCAGCGGCAACACGCTGTGGACATACACCGACACCGCCGCCACCACGAGCGTGCTCAGCGGCACGCTCTCGGCGTTCACGTCGCTTGTCATTGCGTCGGGGAGCACGGCGTTCAGAGGCCTGGCGCTCGTGCCGGTTCCTGAGCCCGGCGTGACGGGGTTGCTCATGGCCGCAGGTGGGGCCGCGGCCTGGATGCTGCGACGTCGCCGCTGGAACCGGGGCTCCAGGGTCGCGTAACTCGGATCCGCGTCCACCGAAAGGCTGGCGATCCTGAGCCGATTTCGCGGTTGTGTGTATCTCGGGTGGCTGGCCTGGCTGGCGAACGTTTCGACAAGCGGGATGGTCGGCAGACGAGTGGTTTCTGACCATCATCGGCAACGGCACCAATGCCACGGCGAGCCGCACGATCGCGCGGATCGACACCCTGGGGGGGATCGATTCATCCACCCGATTTAGCGCCGCGGGAGTGAGCCCGCGGTCGGTGGTCACCACCGCGGGCACCGACCTGTGGTGGAGTGGCGACACGGGGAGCGGATCCACCGAGGGCATCCGCTTCACGTCGCTCGGGAGCTCGAGCAGCGGCGTCGCTTTGGCTCAGGGCCTCGGTGGCAGCGGTTCCAATGCGAGCGGCCAGTTCCCGGTGCCGTACAACTCCCGCGTGATCGGCATCTTCGACGGTCAGCTCTACGGCATCACGGCGATGACCAGCGGAAGCGATGCCAACTCGCTCGTGGCCCTTTCGGACACGCTCGGCGGCACCACGCTGCCGTCGTTCAGCACCCTCGCCACGGCCGGCTCAACCTATGTGTTTCGCGGAGTTGCCCTTGCACCGGTGCCCGAGCCGTCGAGCGTGGTCCTCGTGCTGGCCGGAGCCGGGGCTCTGGTCGCGGCCGGTCGCCGGCTGAAGATCCGCCGCAGCTGAGCATCGGCGGCGGCGTGCCGGGGTCCACCGAAAGAGATTAGAAGAACGCCGCCACGCGGCCCCACCAGATGCCGTAGGTGTCGGCCACCTGGCCGTCGCCCACCTCCACGGCCTTGTTCGTCCAGTCCGTGACGTAGTTGAAACTCACGCGGACGTAGCGATTGGCCCACCAGTTCACTCCCCCCATGACCTGCCGGAGGCGGGTGGCATCTTGGCCGGGCTGGGCGAACCCCGGGGTGAGTGACGATTGGCCGAGTTCGACCTGCGAAAACTGCACCGCGACCTCCCAAGCGCCCAGCGACTCGTCGAGCGGCTCGATCGTGGTGTACCCGAGCAAGCCGTCGCCCGTGTACCGCTCGCCGGTGAGGAAGTACGACGAGTTCACGTAGTAGGCGTCGACCGTCTCGGTGATGTCCGTGGAGCCGTCGGTGAGCGCCCGGTCCCAGTGCATGTATTCGGCCAGCACGCTGAACTGCCCAAACCAGAAGAGCTGGGGGGCGATCTTGAAGCGGTTGCCGTTGGCGGCGATGTCGGGATCGTAGCTGAAGAACGGCAGGCCGGTGGAGTTGACGAAGGTCTGATTGAGCGTCGGCTCTCCGTTGCCGAACGGGAAGTTGTATTGTGTTCCCGCGGCCAGCAGGTAGTCCTGCGTGCCGTTCTGAATACTGAACCCGCAGCCCAGGCTGTCGAACAGCGGGTCGCCATTCGGCTTGAAGGGCGTCCAGGTCACGCCGGCGATCGTGTCGACGTGGCCGTCGACGTCGAAATAGGCCCCGTCGGCGCCGTTAAACGCGCCGACCTGGTACTGCACCACGTTGTCGAACAGCCGGCCCCAGAGCATGCCGCCGGTCTGACGCTTGCCGGCGAACTGGAAGAGCGGCGAGTTGGTGATCACCGGCTCCCAGGCTGGCGAAAAGGCCCAGTATTCGTAGAGAAAGGGGCTCAGAAAGTGCCCGATGCGGATGTTGAGTTCATCGGCGAACTTGTAGCCGACATACATGTCGAGGATGTTGAAACTACCGAGTGACTGCTGCACGCTGGCGAGGTATTCCCAGTTCTCGAGAAATTCGCCGAAAAAGTAGAGTCGATAGAAGGGGATGTTGAAGCCCTTCTCGAGCGTGTCGGCGTTTCGCAGCGAATAGAACGTGCCGTCGGCGGTCATCTGGTTCTGGATATTGAACGAGAAGTCGCCGTCGCGGCTGGCGAGGCTGACGTAGCCGCCGCCGAAGTTGTATTTGTAGGCCCCGACGAGCGTGGAGCCGTCGAGACAGGAGGGCAGGCCTGCGTTGTCGCCGCCACTCCCAGTGGATCCGGTGCAGCCTCCCGAGCATCCCACTCCCCCGGCGCATGAGTCACACGTCGGTCCGGCAGCGGCCTCGAGCCACGGCACGTATGCCGCCTCCTCCACGGCCTGAGAGGCGTCGAGCCGCGAGCGGAGTTCTGCCACCTCGTCGCGGAGGGCATTTACCTCCGCGACCTCCTGCTGGAGCCGCTCGATCCGCCGTGCCTGATCGGCGAGTTCCGTTTGCATCCCGTCAGGCGGCCGTTCGAGGGCCTGCCCGCGCGCACGACCTCCGATCGCAGCCACGACGGCGGCCACAACCAGCACTCGAAGCAGCGATCGGTCGG
>CAJBSQ010000754.1 GCA_903958265.1 uncultured Planctomycetaceae bacterium | reverse complement strand
GGCCGACATGCGGAGCGGCTGCGCCGACATCGCTACGCTGGCAGCTGGAATCCGCGACCGCGTGCCCGAGGTGGTGGTCGCCTATCGCGACCGGCTGCTGGAGCGGGTGGGCAAGCTCCTGGCCGACCGGACGACGACGCTCTCCGACGCCGACGTGGCCCGCGAGGTGGCCCTCGTGGCCGACCGCACCGACATCGCCGAGGAACTGGTGCGGCTGCAGAGTCACCTCGACCAGTTCGACCGCCTGCTCGACGAGGATTCGCCCGGGCGGGCGCTCGATTTCCTCGCCCAGGAGCTTGGGCGGGAGGCCAACACGATCGCCTCCAAGTCGCTCGACGTGCGGATCGCCCATGCCGTCGTCGAGATCAAGACCCGGATCGAGCGGCTGCGGGAGCAGGCCCAGAACATCGAGTGACGGCGGTCCCGGCCCCGGCGGCTTTCCAACCGGCCACGCCCTGCGGTAGAACATCGGGATGGAAGACCGCCCGGGCAAACTCGTCGTCATTTCCGGCCCATCGGGTGTCGGGAAGACGACGCTGCTGCGGCGGCTACTCGCCGATCTGCCCGACCTGATCCCCAGCGTGTCGGCGACCACCCGGCCGCCGCGGGCGGGCGAACGGGACGGCGTCGACTACCACTTCATGCCGGTCGAGGAGTTCGAGAAACGCCGGGCGGCGGATGAGTTTCTCGAATGCTGCCGCGTCTACGGCCGGCAGCACTGGTACGGCACGCTCGTCGCCGAGGTCACACCCCGTCTGGCCGCCGGAAAGTGGGTCGTGCTGGAGATCGACGTGGAGGGTACACTCTCGATCCTCGAGCGGTTTCCGCAGGCGATCACCATCTTCATCGAACCCTCGCACCCCGACCAGTTGCTCCAGCGGCTCCAGGGCCGGGGCACCGAGTCGCCGGAGGCGATGGCCCGCCGGTTGGAAGTCGCCCGCCGCGAACTGCACGAGGCCCATCGCTACCGTCACCGGGTCGTCAACGAGAGTGTCGACGAGGCCCTCGGCGAAGTGGAGCGAGTCCTCGCCACCGAAGGCTTTTCGTCCGCTGCGTTTCATCCACGTCCGTCCCCGCCCCGCCAACCCACCCCCGAGGAGTCACGCACATGATTGATGACCTGCGCGAAGAGGAAATCGTCAACAAGGTCGGAGGCCGCTTCAAGCTCTCCACCCTCATTCAGAAGCGGATGGTAGCGCTCAACGCCGGCGGCCGCCCCCTGGTGGACGTCGACACCGACGACAAGATGCAAATCGTCATTGAGGAGATCAAGCAGGACAAGATCTTCCTCGACACCTCCCTCAACCTGCGAATCACCGGCGCGTCCACTGAGGCCGGCGGTCCGCTCGACTTCGACCCGACGATCCTGTGAGCCTTGAAGGCCGCGAGATCGTGCTCGGCGTGACGGGGGGGATCGCTGCGTACAAAGCCGCGGCCCTGGCCAGTCTGCTCGTGCAGCGAGGCGCGGGCGTGACGGCTGTGCTTACGCGCAGCAGCCTCAGGTTCGTGGGCGCCGCCACCTTCGCCGCCCTCACGGGGCGGCCGGTTGCCACCCGCACGTTCGATTCCGCCCGGTTTCCCCTCGGGGCTCACATCGAACTGGCAGCGCGGGCCGATCTCGTCGTGGTCGCCCCGGCGACCGCCGGCTTTGTGGCCGCGGCCGCCCACGGCACGGCCGACGACCTCCTGACCACGCTCGTGCTCTGTGCCGAGTGCCCGGTGATCGTCGCCCCCGCCATGAATGCGGCCATGTGGGAGAAGCCGGCCGTGCAGCGGAACGTGGCCCAGGTGATCGCCGACGGCGTGCGGGTGGTGGAGCCCGGCAGCGGTTGGTTGTCGTGCCGCCGGCAGGGCACCGGCAGGATGGCGGAGCCCGATCAGATCGCCGCGGCGATCGAGGCGGTGCTGGCCACGATGCCACCCCAGCCCGCGTCCTGACCGCCGCGACCGGAGCAGCGCACCGATGGCCAGGATCCTGCTCACCGCCGGCCCGACGCGGGCCTACATCGACGACGTCCGGTTTCTCACCAACGCATCGAGCGGACGGATGGCCGCGGCCATCGCCACCGCCGCCCTCGCGGCAGGCCACGAGGTGACGATCGTCAGCGGGCCGGTGCCAGTCCGCTATCCCGCGCGGGCCCGGGTGATCCCAGTGGTCACCACCG
>CAJBSQ010000753.1 GCA_903958265.1 uncultured Planctomycetaceae bacterium | reverse complement strand
ATGACGTCTTGGAGTTCCTGGGGCACGCTCGACGAGCCGTGCATCACGAGGTGGCAGTTGGGGAGCTTGGCGTGGATCTCCTCGATCCGCTTCATGGCCAGCACGTCGCCGTCGGGCTTCCGGGTGAACTTGTAGGCCCCGTGGCTGGTGCCGATCGCCACCGCCAGCGCGTCCACGCCCGTGGCCGCCACGAACCTCGCCGCCTCGTCGGGGTCGGTGAGCAGCTGGTCGTGGGAGAGCTTTCCCGTGGCGCCGTGGCCGTCCTCGGCCTCGCCCTCGCCGCTCTCGAGCGACCCCAGGCAGCCGAGCTCGCCCTCCACCGAAACGCCCTGCCGGTGGGCGAGCTTTACCACGTCGGCCGTCACCTTCACGTTGTAGTCGAAGTCGGCCGGGCTCTTGCCATCTTCCTTGAGCGAGCCGTCCATCATCACGCTCGTGAAGCCGTTGTCGATCGCGCTCTGGCAGGTGACGGGCGAGTTGCCGTGATCCTGGTGCATCGCGATCGGGATCGAGGGATAGAGTTCGGCGGCCGCGATCATCAGGTGGCGGAGGTAGTTGTCTTGGCTGTAGCTGCGGGCGCCCCGCGAGGCCTGCACAATGACGGGGCTGTCGGTCTCCTTGGCCGCCTCCATGATCGACTGGATCTGCTCCATGTTGTTGACGTTGAACGCCGCGAGGCCGTAGCCGTGTTCGGCGGCGTGGTCGAGCAGGATCCGCATGGGCACGAGGGGCATGGAAACTCTCCGAAAGCGGGGGTGGCGGGGGCCGTCGGGCCGACGGTGGCGGCGATCATACGGGAAAAAGCGGCGTGGTAGAATCCCGGCACCAGCCTGCCAGACCTCCGGAGTGGCCGCCCCATGGATCTCCGCCCCGTCACCGACCCGCTCCGCGGGTTTCTCTACGTGACCGGCGGCTGGGCCTGCCTGGGGCTGGCGGTGATCGGGGCGGTGTTGCCGCTGATCCCCACGACGCCGTTCGTGCTCCTGGCGAGCTGGTGTTTCTATCGCGGCTCACCGCGGATCCACGCCTGGCTCCATCGCTCGCGGCTCTTCGGCCCCACGCTCGACGACTGGCAGCACTACCACGGCATCCGCCGGGGTCTGAAGCACCGCGCGATCGTGATGGTGCTGGCCGTCGTGGCGGTGAGCCTGTTTCTCAACAGTCTCGCCTGGTGGCTGCGGTGGGTGTTCCTGGCCGCGGTCGCGATCGGGCTGTACGTGATCTGGTCGGTGCCGACACTCTCCGATGACGCCCCGAGAGCGCCCCGCACGTTGGCGTGATGGGATCCCGCACCGGTGCCGAGGCAAGGCGGGCACGCGGTCATTCGAGCGTGGCGTCGGGCTCGGGCAGCCAGTGCGTGAGGATCGCGCCCACCAGCGCGTAGGCTCCCGCCACCGCCGCGCCGGCCAAGGCGATCCGCACGGGATCGGGAGGCGCGGCCGCGGAGAACGTGAGCGTGAGCCAGGCCGCAGCCGTGCCGAGCACGCGACCGCCGATATTGGCCGCGAAGCTTTCCCCCGTGCCGCGGAGATGGGTCGGGAAGACGAGCGGGATGTAGTTGCCCCAGAAGCTGAACTGCGACACGGTGAACAGTCCTGCCACGAAGATGCCCGCCTTGATCCACGGCAGTGACTCGGCCGTCGTGAGCTGCGTGGAAATCCACCAGAAGAGCGCGGGCACCACGAGGAGCGCCGGCCACTGAAAAAGCCGCAGCAGCCTGCGGCGGCCCACGATTCGCCGCGCCGCGAACGCCAGCAGCACCCGGCCCACGAGGCCGCCGATCTCCTGGTAGATCGTGACGGTGGCCACCGCCTCATCGGTGGCATTGCCGGCGATCGCTTTGAGCCGCCCCGCCGACGGCGCAGGCTTGCCCGCCCGCTCCGCCGCCGCGACCGCGTCGGCCTGGGCCGCCTTGGCCGTGGCGAGGATGGCAGCATGCCCCTTCGGACCCCCGAGGATCTGCGGCAGCTGCTGGATCGCGCCGAAGGCGATGCCGTAGCTGGCGGCGAACACGAGCGTGGTCACGACGGTGGTGCGGACGAGAGCCGGGCTGAAGAGTTCGCGGATGCTCGGCCGCCGGAGCGTGCCGGCACGCTTCTTCTCGGCCCATACGGGGCTCTCCGGCAGGAAGGGACGAATGAGAATCAGCGGCAGAGCGGGGATCACGCCGGAGATCAACGTGTACCGCCAGGCTTCGTGGCCTCCCTGGATCACCGGCAGCACGTCGGCGAACCGGGCGGCGAGCACGTTGGCCGCGCCCACCAGCAGGCCGCCGAGCGACGAGAAGGCCTGCGTCCAGCCGAGCACCCGCTCCCGCTGCTCGCGGTCTGGAAAGAGCTCGGCCAGCCAGGCCACCGCTGCCACGAACTCTACGCACACGCCGATGAAGACCAGGCAACGGCAGAGCAGCAGGAGTGGCAGCGACGTGACAAACCCTGCGGCGAGGGCCGAGAAGGCGTAGAGCAGGATGCTGTAGGTGAGCACCCGCCGGCGGCCGAGCAGATCCGTGAGGTAGCCGCCGAGCAGACCAAACACGCCGCCGGCGAGGGCCGGCACGAAGAACAGCGTCCGCGCCCAGGCGACGTAGTCCTTTCCGCCCGGCGACCAGAGCGCCTGGGCATCGGCCGCCGGCATGCCCCCCGAGACGAGTGCCGCCACCAGCGGCTCGGAGAGTTCGCGGATCGCCGGCTTGATCACCAGCGGCAGCATCAGGAGTTCGTAGATGTCAAACGCGAAGCCGATCGCGGCGATCCCGCAGACGAGCCAGCCGGTGAGCGTGAGCCGGCCGGAGGCCGTCATCCCCGACGCAGAATCCGCCGCTGCGGCTGCCATGCAACGCCCCTCGAACGCGAGCCGAAAAAAAGATGCCGGTCAGGCGGCAAGCCTACCGGCACGAGGGGCGAAAGCCCAACGCAGCGAGGCGTGGGGCCCGTGGCAGGGCGGTCGCGGCGTGGTCGCTCACTGCGGGCCGATCGAAGGCGGGCATGTGGCGAGGAAGTCGCGGGGGCCGCGGGTCGTGTAATACGGGTAGGCCACGGCACCGGTCGGCGGACCCGCCGGCTGCGTGGCACCGTAATCGGCACTGGCGAGGGCCGCCTTCTCCTCGGGCGTGAGGTGGTGCTTGGCGAGGCCACCATAACGGCCGACGTGCCGCGGGTGGCAGGCGCCCCCTTCACACTCCTGGCAGTTCCCAGACTGGCACGCGCCGGGCGGGCAGGTGCCGTCGGGGCAGCCTTCGGGGCCACACTGGCCGTCCTGACACTGGCCATCCTGGCACGGTCCGCCGCCCTGAGCGGCGTGGTGGCCGTGGGGACCGTCGGTGTTGAGCAGGAACAACCGGTCGATGATCGAGCAGCCGCTCGACGTGGCGATCACGGCAGTCACGACGACGAGGCCGAAGGCCCGCGAGAGCGATTTCATGGTCGGTATTCCCGATGGGCGGAGGGAGCGCCGCGGGCACATCGCCGGCGACCACGTCTCCGCGTTCACCGGTGGTATCGGTCGTGCGGCCCGCGCCGGTTGAGGAAACCCTGCGGGCGGCAAGTCGGGCAAGATGGGCGGGGCCGACGAGACGATCAGCCGCGGAAGCGACCGGCGATCAGCGCGATGTTTTGCCCGCCGAAGCCGAACGAGTTGGAAAGAGCCTGTTCCACCTTCCCCTCGCGGACCTTGTTGGGAACGTAGTCGAGGTCGCAGTCGGGATCGGGGGTCTCGTAGTTGATCGTCGGCGGCAGCAGGCCGTCGCGGATCGCCAGCAGGCAGACGATCAGTTCTGTCGCCCCGGCGGCAGCGATCAGGTGCCCCATCATGCCCTTCGTGCTCGACACCGGGATCTTGTAGGCCCGCTCACCGAACACCTTTTTAATGGCCAACGATTCGACCCGGTCGTTGACGCTCGTGCTCGTGCCGTGGGCGTTGATGTAGTGAATGTCGTTGACGCCCAGTTTGGCGTCGCCGAGCGCCATCGTGATGCAGGAGGCTGCCCCGCGGCCCTCGGGATGCGTGTCGGTGATCCGGTAGGCGTCGGCCGTGGAGCCGTAGCCCACGAGTTCGCCGTGGATCGTGGCCCCGCGTCTCTTGGCATGCTCGAGTTCCTCGAGCACCACCATCGCCGCGCCCTCGCCAAGCACGAAGCCGTCGCGGTCGTTGTCGAAAGGCCGGCTCGCCCGGGCCGGCTCGTCGTTCCGCGTGGAGAGCGCCGTGAGCAGGTTGAAGCCCGTGACGCCGAACGGATGGATCATGCTGTGGGTGCCGCCGGAGAGCATCACGTCGGCCTCGCCGCGGCGAACGATCTCGGCCGCCTCGCCGATCGCCTGGCTGGAGGCGGCGCAGGCGGTGAGGCAGTTGAGGTTGGGACCCTGCGCGTCGAAGAGTCCGGCCAGGTGCCCGGCCGGCATGTTGGGCTCCTGCTCGACCTCTGCCTGCGGGTGCAGCGTCTCGAGCCCGAGCTTCGTGAACTTCGCCACGTCGAGGGTGTCACCCTCGATGGCGGCCAGCATCATCCGGGTGAAGGCGTCGAAATCCTGCTGCCCCTCGCCGCTGCCCAGGTAGATGCCCAGCCGCGTCGGGTCGGCCGGCAGGCCCTGCCGCAAGCCGGCGTCGGTCATCGCCTGCAGCGCCGCTCCCGCCGCAAACCGCGTGTGTCGGCCGCAGAACGACCAGGCCGCTGGATCCTGCCCCTCGTCGGCGATGTCCCAGCCCCGCACCTCGGCCGAAATCTTCGTCGGAAACTTCGAGGCGTCGAAGATCGTCGTCAGGCCGACACCGGAGGCGCCCGCGACGAGGTTTTTCCAGAGCTGCTCCACCCGCGTGCCCAGTGGGGTGATGCAGCCCATGCCCGTGATCACCACTCGTCGCCTGCCCGAAGCCATCACCAGTCTCCGCGGGGTCTCACCAGTCAGGACGGGCGAGCGGTTGGCCCGCTTCGTCCCGGCCGATCTCGTAGATATGCATCTGGTCGAGCCACCGCAGGAGTTCCTCCGGCTCGAAGAGTTTTGGCACGCCCTCGCCCGGTTCGAGGTGCGCGAAGAAGAGTTCGGCCTCCCCCTGCACCCGGTCGCCGATCGTGCTGGTGACCTTGGTCAATGATCCCGCGGGCTTGAGGTCGAGAACCTCGGCCCTAAACCGAATCGTGTCGCCCGGCACCGCGTCGAAGTGAAACTCCGCCATGGCCACCTTGGCGAGCACCACGCGGCGATTGAAGTCGATGGCATCGGCAACGAGGAGCCCGGCCGCCTGGGCCATGCCCTCGACGATCAGCGAGTTGGGCATGATCGCCACGCCCGGGAAGTGGTCGTGGAGATGCTCCTCGGCGAGCGAAACATTCTTCACCGCCGTGGCGTGCTTGCCACGGATGAACTCGTCGAACCGGTCAATCCAGAACCAGCGCATGAATCCGTTCGCGGCGGGCTGCCGCCTCCGGGGGAAGGCGAGCGGGGCGTCGATCGTGCCCCGGGGACGCCGGCGTCAAGCCGCCAGTTTGCTCTGCACGTACCGCACCATGTCTTCAACCGTGAGCGTGTTGGCGAAGTTTTGCACGCTCGGGTTCGACTCGAACTTGGAGAGGTCGGCAAACGGCATCCGGGCTTTCAGAGCCGCGATGCCGGCCGGCGTCACCTTGCCGTCGGCCACGAACTCGGAACTCGACAAGACATCCTCGGGAAAGAGTTCGCCCCGGGAGATCTTGATGTTGAAGGCCTTCTCCAGGCGGAACACGATGTCGAGGAAGTCGATCGACTCGGCTCCCAGGTCGCCGACCATGGTCGCGTTTGGGGTGACGTCGTCTTCGTCAACTCCCAGGGCATCCACCAGGGCGCTTCTTACTTTGTCAAAGATTTCATCGCGAGTCGGCATCGACGCTTCACCTTACAAACGGGGGATGGGACGCGTCCGGCAGGACGAGCGTGTGTTGTAATGTCGGCCAGCCGGCATGGGAACCCGAAGTTGCCCATTTTCCGCCGGCCGAACAGGGCCAGCCGGAAAAATCGGCCAGATTTCCCGAAAAACCACCCCTCGGGCGGCTCAGCCGCCCGAGCCGGCAAACGCCGCATCTCGGCTGGCCGCCTGCGAGACGTAGGCCACGGGCTTCTGCGGCACACCCCCGCGAACCGGATGGAGCAGCGCCCAGAGTTTCCGCATCTCCGACCGCACCCGGGCGTCGAGGGCGGCTCCGTGGGCCAGTCGGTCGGCCATGTTGTACCGCTCGAGAACGAGCCGGGCGGTCAGGCTGGTGCGGTCGCCCACCGTGCCGCTGGCCTTCACGGTGGTCGTCTTTTCGTCCTGCGAAATCACCTGGGCCGTCACGGTGAGCACCCGGCCGGGCTCCACGAAGTCGCCATACTTCACGTTTCGGGCCGCCCGCAGCACCACCATGCTGTGGGCGAAATCCTCGCCGAGCCGAACCGTCCAGGCGGCCGCCTGCGTCATCGACTCGAGCATGAGCACTCCGGGCATGACGGGAAACCGGGGAAAGTGATCTCCCAGGTATTCCTCGGCCAGCGACAGCGCCTTGATGGCGGTGATCGACTTGCCTGGATCAACCGCGAGCACCCGATCGATCAGCGTGAATCGCATGGCTTCCTCCTGCTCCTACATAATCCTATCGTCGACCACCAACGCGGCCGCCGGCCATGGCCCCGTCGCCGACACGCTGCCTGCGGGCCCGAAGTGCCTGCAGGCGATCGCGTCGGCCGATCGACGAGTCGTGAGTATAGGGGCCGACGGTGACCCCACAACCACTGTCGGGCCGCCCGCCCCTCGGGCTGCCACGCTGACAGCCGTCACGATCGGCGCCACTGCCAGAGTTTTCCAATCGCACCGACTCATCCGGAAATTGTGGCCGCAATTCGCGGCTCAACCCACGTGACCGGCTGCCCATCACGATTGGCACGCTGTTTGCGTTTTCCCTGCCTTGCCTTGCCCTGCTGACAGCGGAGTTGCTTTCAGCCACCGTCCCCGCGAATCATTTCTGCGCACGAAGCGTCAGGACTGCCTCGCCACGGACGGTGTCGACCATCACCCGTGCCGAGGAGCCCGACCATGCCGACGTTTCGCCCTGGATTCGCGCCCCCTTTCGATGAACTCCGCGAGGAACTCGATCGCCTCTGGACCACGCTGACCGCGGCGCCGCCGTTGCACGGCTGGGGCGTGCGGCCAGCGGAGGGTGTCTTCCCCGCCGTCAACGTCCGCGAGAGCGACGACGCGATCACCATCGAAGCCGAACTGCCCGGCGTCGAGGCACGCGGTGTCGACATCACCGTCGCGGGCGACGAGCTCGTGCTCAAGGGCTCGCGTCCTGAAACCTGCCCGGCGGAGGCCGGCGCGAGCGGCGCGGGCACGGGCAATGGCAATGGCGACACCGGCGGCAAGCCGCGGTTGACGTGGCATCGCCGCGAGCGGGGCACCGGGGCGTTCGAGCGACGGATCCCACTTCCCGTGGCCGTCGACGCGGCGCGGGTCGATGCCAGGCTCGTCGACGGCGTGCTCACGATCACCTGCCCGAAGGCGGCCGAGTGCCGGCCGCGGAAGGTCGACGTCCGCACCGCCTGACCGAGCGTTTCCCGGCCAGACCGTTTTTGTCCCGCGCCGCATCTTCACCGACACGCGTCATTACCCATCGCGAAAGCCACTCGGGCAGTTTCAGCCGCGCGATTCCGCTGCCCGAGTCGGTCGATCCGGCGAAGGTCACGGCCCGCTACGACAAGGGCATGCTCACCGTCGAACTCACGAAGTCGCCCACCAGCACGTCGCGGAAGGTGCCCGTGCTGACCGACGCTTCGTAGCGGATCCGGAACCAGGCATGCCCCCATCGGCCAGGGGCGCACGCTACGATACGGGGTCGCGGGAGCCTCTGCCCCCGCGGCCCCGTTCGCTTTCCGTCGTCACTGCTGCCATGCCACTCGTCCTCACACCCAGAACCGCTGTCGACCGAGGTCCGCTGTCAATCGACCTCGAGGGCTTCAACCCCGCGCGGGTCGTGCCGCTCGCCCTGACGGCGATCAACCGGCTCGTGATCCGCGCCGACGGCCGGCCCTGCGAACTCGGCTCGCTGTTCGACGTGGCCGGCGATCTGGCCGACGCCGTGATCGAGTGCCGCGGCGACTTTTCGCGCGTGCACCGGGTGGCGGCGGGCATGTCGGCGGGCACGATTCGCGTGACGGGCGACGTGGGCCGGCATGCGGCCGAAGGGATGACGGGTGGTCGGCTCCACGTAGCGGGTAACGCCGGCGATTGGCTCGCCGCCGAACTGGCCGGCGGCGAGGTCTTCGTGGCCGGCAGCGCTGGCGATAATCTCGCCGGCGCCCTGCCGGGCAGCCCGATCGGCATGCGCGGGGGCGTGGTGGTCGTGGCCGGTGCGGCCGGCGGGCTGGCCGGTGCGCGGATGCGCCGCGGCATCGTGGCGGTGGGCGGCGACTGCGGGCCGGCGCCAGCCTTCGAACTCCGGGCAGGCACGGTGGTGATCGGCGGCGCGGTGGGCTACCAACCCGGCCTGGGCATGCGCCGTGGCTCGGTGATCGCGCTCACGGCCCGACCCGCCCCCCCGGCCTCGTTTCGCCGCGGGGCTGCCTGGCGGCCCGCCTTCCTGCCCCTGCTGCTGAAACGGCTTGCCGATGTCGGCTTCGGAGCCCCGATGGCGGCGGCCGCGACGGTCACTGCATGGCGGCAGTGGCCCGGCGACACGCTGGCCGGCGGCCGGGGCGAACTGCTGCATCCGGCATGACCTTTCGCCGCCGATGCCGGCCCGACAGCGGGTTTTCCCGGGGGCTGAAGAGGCGCCTTTCGCCGCCCCGGATCCTCGACTATTCTCT
>CAJBSQ010000752.1 GCA_903958265.1 uncultured Planctomycetaceae bacterium | reverse complement strand
GGCCGGCGGGACTCACGCCGCGAGGGCCAGATCGTCGTCCACCTGCTCCGCGGCCTCCCCGGCGTCGGCGGCGGGTGGTGCCGCCCGCGCGGGCAGGAGAGCGAGCAGAGCGGGCAGAAACACCAGCGACGTCAGCGTGCAGGTGGTGACCCCCAGCGTGAGCACCCGGCCCAGGCTCTCGAGTCCCCGATGGCTCGCGACCATCAGCGCGCCGAAGCCCAGGATGGTCGTCAGGGCGTCGACGAGCACCGAGTTGGCGGTGGAGGCGCTGATCCGGTACGGCCCGGGCCTCTCCAGCGCGTCGTGCACGATGTGCACGCCATAATCGACCGCGATCCCGAGGATCAGCGGGATGCCGATCAGGTTCGCGGGATTGAGGTCGATGCCCACCAGCCCCATCAGCCCGAGGGTCTGCAGCATGCCGATCGCCAGCGGCAGCGCGGCCAAGAGGGCATGGCGGATGGTGCCGAAGTCGAGCCAGAGGACGGCGAGGATCACGATCAGCGAGTAGAGCCCCGCCTGCTCGTAGCTCCGCTTCATCTCGAGCGACGCCTCGTAGGCCTGCAACGGGTTGCCGGTGGCCCGCGGATCGACGCTCCGCACGTCGCGGACGAACTTCTCGAGCGACTCGAAGTTCCAGATGTCACCCCGGCCGTAGATCTTGAGGAGGTGACGGCCGCTGGAGCCGACGAATCGTTCGACCAGGCTCGGCGGCAGATCGGCGAGCGCCGGCGGTTCGGGATTGGCGATGCCCGCCAGCGCGTGCAGTCGGCTGAGCAGGTCTCCCGCCGCCCGTTGCTGGAAGGTGGCGACGGCGCTGTAGCACTCCTCCGGCCCCTTCCGCCGCAGGCTGTCGCGGGCCCGCTCCAGGTGCCAGGCCGTCCGCAGCCCGCCGGGCCGCTTCGAGGCCTCCGCCTGCGCCCAGGCGAGCGTCTCGCCGAGGGAATCGAGCCGATCGACTGGAATCTCCGGCGGCCGCTCCGGAAGCGTCGCGAGCCGGCTGCGAATCGATTCGATGAGCGGCCGCTTCAGTTCCTCGTCAACCGGCAGGAGCGAGGCGATCTCGTCCACCCGCTCCACGCCCGGCAGCGCCACGAGCTTCGCCTTCCGCTCGAGCAACTGCTCCCGCGAGTCGGCGATCGAGAGGGCGTACCAGACGCTCTGATCGCACTCCTCGAGGAGCTTCTTCTCGACGGCGACGCTCTCCAGCCCCTCGGCCTGCATGTTGAGCAGGTTGTGGTCGTAGTCGAGCTCGTGCAGGCCGCCGACCATCGCCATGGTGCACGCCACCGCCGCGAGGATCACGATCCGCGGATGGCGAAAGACAGGTTCCAGCCAGGCATGCACCGGCACGGGCTCGGGAATGCGGCGGCCCAGACGGCTCCGGTCGACCAGCGCCACCACGGCGGGCAGCACGAACAGCTCGGCCAGACAGCACAGCATGATGCCGCCGCCGGCGATCAGCCCGAGCTCCGCCACGCCCACGAAGCTCGTGAGCGCCGCGGCGAAGAAGGCGACGGCCGTGGTGATGGCGCCGGTGAGGATCCCGGGGCCCACCTTGCCGCTCGTCTCCAAGAGCGCCTGCTCGCAGCCCATGCCCCGCCGCCGCTGCTCGAGGTAGCGGCCGATGTAGTAGGTGCCATAGTCGATGCCGACGCCGATCATGGTCACCGTGAAGGTGACGCTGAGGATGTTGAGATGACCGACGCTGGCGGTGGCCCAGGCAAAAGCCCATGCCATGCCGATCGCGAGCACGCCGTTGGCCATCAGCGCATGCCGCACGCCGCCGAAGCCGGCGATGATCACGATCACGACGGCCGCCATCGACAGCCCGCTGGCCCAGATCATCGACTGCTGGCTCGTGCGCATCTCGTCGTCTTCCATCACCGGCAGCCCGGTGAGGCCGATCGAGGTGCCGGGATACCGCTCTCCCACGCGGGCGATGATCTGCCGCAGTTCGTCGGTGGCCGCCGACGCCCCGGCGAACCCCCCCTTCTCCTTCGTGAGCCGCAGCAGCACGAAGCCAAGCCGGCCGTCCTTGGCGAGCAGGTGTTCGCTCGACAGGTCGCGAAGCGTCGAGAGCGATTCCGGCATCCCAGGCCAGGGGGAGACATAGTCGCCTCCCCGCACGTCGCCTGTGGCACTGGAATCGATGCCCACGACGAGGCTCTCCACATACCGTTCGAGCGCCGCCGCCGGTGGCTCCTCACGCGGGTCTTGTGGCTGCGCCCCGGCGACCATCTGCCCCGCCAGGCCGCCGACCATGGTGCCGACTTTGAGCTGCGCCCAGCCACCGTCGAGCACCGGCTGCATGCGTTCGATGAACCGGTCGATCGCCTTCAGGTCGGCCGGCGAGAGGTAGTGCAGCCCCTTGGAGCGAATCCGGGAGAGATCGACCTCGTGGAGGACCGAGCGAAACAGCGACTCCTCGCGACGGACCTCGCGCGAGACCTCCTCGAGCACCGCAATCACGCCGTCCCGCGATTCCCCCTCAACCACGATCACCGCATCGTCATCCTCGCCGAACTCGCGGATGTAGTCGATCCAGAGCTTGTTGTAGTCGCTCTTCGGATTGAGCAGATCGACGCGGCTCACCTTGTAACCAAGGTTCCGGGCCGTGAAGAGCCCCGAGGCCGCCGCCGACAACACCGCGAGCATCACGACGGCCCAGGGATACCGCAGGCAGATCCGCGTCCAGCCGACGAGGATCTGGCCGAGCAGCCCGGGGCGGTGGGGCGACGCACGGGCAGGGCGGCCTGCGCCGCTGGTTTCGGGGCTCTCGCTTGAGTGAGGCATCACGGTCGGTCCTGACGCGGTCCACCTTGGCAGAACGGTGCCGGACCGGGGCGGGATCGTAGGGAACCTGCGGCGACCGGCCAAGGCCCAATCCCCGTGGTTTCGGCAGGCCTGGAAGCCCAGGAAAGGCCGCCGGATGCCCGCCGACTTTACGGCAGCGGATTCTCTGGCCCAAACCCGTCGCCCAGGCCGAATACCCTTCCGAGGCGGCACCGCTCGCGGTGCCGGGGAGGGTCTGTCAGGGGGAACTACGATGACCGTGCGCTTGTCAGCGCTTGTGTGCCTCGGGCTGGTGTGCCCGATCGCACTGGAGGGGATGGCCCGCGCCGCCGGGGAATCGAGTCTGGCCGCCGGCATCGCCGGCGTCCTGGCCGACTCAGGCTCGTCGGGGCGGGAGGTTCGACGTCGCGCCGTCGAGACCATCCCGCTGGATCGCATGGGACGGGCGGAGCGGCAGGTCGCCGAGCAGGCCCTCCAGCAGACCACGCTCTACCGGCACCTGCCTGCGGCGAGCATCACCTGCGACGCGGGGCTGCTCGACTTCATCCTCACCAAGCCCGAAGCTCTCGTCGATGTCTGGCGGGTGCTCGGCATCAGCCGTCTCGCGCTCGATCCAACGGCGCCGGGCCGCTGGCGGCTCTCAGACGGCTACGGCACCGTGGGCACCGTCCAACTCCTGCACCGCGAACGATCCGATCGCGGCGGGCTCTGCGTGTTTCATGGCCGGGGCGCCTACGACGGTCCGCTGGCCCCCAAGCAGCTCACGGGATCGTGCCTCGTGGTGGTTCGCTACGTCGCCGAGCCGGCGGTACCGGGGGTTTGCCCGCGGCAGACCGTGCAGGTCGACGCCTTCCTCGACGTTGACGGCGTTGGTCTCGAACTCGTGGCCCGCACACTCCAGCCGTTGATCGTCCGCTCGGCCGCCACCAACGCCCATGAGATCAGCCTGTTCGTGTCTCAGTTCGCCGCCGCCGCCGCCCGCAATCCCGAGGCCGTGTCACGGCTCGCCGACCGAATGACCCGCACCCTGCCTCAGGATCGTTCGACGCTCGTCGCGCTGGCCAGCGGCCGCCGCATGGGCACACCACCGGCTTCGGTTCGCCAGACGGACGACGTGCAGGCCGAACTGGCGGCCCGCTGGATGGACGCCGGCCAGCTCGACGCCCTGCAGCAGCGGTGAGCTCCTACTGCGTTGTGTCGGGCCGCGAGGTCGCCGCGGGCATTGACGCGATCCGCACGCGGGCTTCGGAGGCAACGAGGTAGGGTCGCTTGTATTCCGGCATGTAGCCACGGGCGCCGCGAACCGACACCTGCTGGCCCACGAGCGAACCCAGGTCGATGCCCGGCTGCGGCGTCACGAACGCCAGCACGTTGTTGGTCTCGTCCACGACGGCCCAGCGGGGAGCATCGGGACGTCGCGAGATGACCGTCGCCAGCCGGCCGGTCGTCTCCATCTGGTCCGGAGGGGTCCAGGTGGGCTGGCCGCCGGCCGGTTTGCCCCCTGGCAGCACGCCGGGCCGCACGGGCCGCGACCCGAGCGCCGACAGGCTCGACCACATACCGCCGATTCGCAGCGGCTCCGGCTCCTGGGCCGCGCCGGCGATGAGCGTCTGCTGGCGTCCTTGGATCGTCTCGAATCGCGACAGCCTGGCGTCGATCGCCTGGGCCCGGGTGCGGTCGGCCTGCGACGTGGCCCGCGTCGCCGCCTGCCGCAACCGGTCCCGCAGCGGCGGGAGGTTCCACGACTCGCTCGGGCCCGTCACCGCCAGCGACATGGCGAGGTCGATGTCGGCCAGTTCGTCTCCCGACGCGGCGGCGGCTCCGGCACTCACCGCCGGCGGTGGACTCGGCTGATCTGCCCGGTCGAAGACGTTGGTGCCCCGCGGCAGCCATCCCGACAGCAGCCGCACCATGCCCGTGGCGGGCTCGCTCGC
>CAJBSQ010000751.1 GCA_903958265.1 uncultured Planctomycetaceae bacterium | reverse complement strand
TCGAATGGACCAGCCGCTACGGCTCGGCGATCGTCTCCTTCTACGGCATCGCCAGCGTGGACGGCATCAACGAGAAGGGGCTCGTCGCCAACACGCTCTACCTCGTCGAAAGCGACTACGGGAAGCCCGTGGCCGGCAGGCCGACGATGTCGATCGCCTGCTGGACGCAGTACGTGCTCGACTCCTTCGCCACCGTGAACGAGGCCGTGACCGCCCTCGAGAAGGAGCCGTTCACGATCATTGCCCCGATCCTGCCCAACGGCGAGCCGGGCGTCGGCCACATGGCGATCTCGGATCCCACGGGTGATTCGGCGATCCTGGAATACGTGAAGGGCAGGCTCGTGATCCACCACGGCCGCCAGTTTCAGGTGATGACCAACTCGCCGACCTTCGACGAGCAGCTCGCCCTCGATGCCTACTGGAAGCAGATCGGCGGGATGACGATGCTGCCGGGCACCAACCGCGCGGCCGATCGGTTTGTGCGGGCCTCCTTCTACGTGACCAACCTGCCGCAGACCGCCGAGCCCAAACGGGCGGTCGCTCAAATCTTCAGCCTGATCCGCGGGGTGTCGGTGCCGCTCGGCTTCACCACGCCCGACAAGCCGAACGTGGCCAGCACGATCTGGCGGACAGCCTACGATCAGAAAACCCGCGTGATGTACTTCGATTCGGCCACCAGCCCGAACGTGTTTTGGCTGCCGCTCGACACGCTCGCCTTCGATGCCGGTTCGCCAGTGCGGCGGCTCCCGCTCAAGGGAAACCAGACCTACTCCGGCGACGCCACCGCCGGCCTCGAAGCCGCCGAGCCGTTTGCGTTCCTGCCCGCGAAGCCGCACTGACGGCAAGGGGCCTATACTCTGCTGAATCGCAGAGGCTCTGTGGCACGACACGTGAAAGGGCCCGCCGGGCGGCTGCTCGGCTTGGCCACAACACTGGATTCGCACCGCGGGTTCGCCGACGTGGTCGCCAGCCTCGGCGAGGGGCATGGCGGCACGATCGGCGGAACCTGGGGATCGGCGTCTGCGCTCGCTGTGGCGGCGCTGGCCCAGGCACGGGCCACGGACGCCGGCACGCTGGTGGTCGTCTTGCCGCATGCCGCCGAGGCCGACGACTTTATCGACGACCTCAGGCTGTTCAGCGACGTGCCGGCCGTGCTGCTACCGGCGGTCGAGAGCCTCGACGACGAGGGTGCGGCCAACGCCGACCCGGCGGAAGCGGAGCGACTGGCCGTCGTCAGGGCGCTCACCGCCACTGACGGCGTCCGCCCGCCGCTGGTGGTGACGAGCATCCAGGCGCTGCTGGCGCCCCTTGCCGACCCGCGCGAGATCGCGGCGGGCACCCGGCGACTCGCCGTCGGCGGCCACCTCGACCCGGAGGAACTCGCCGACTGGCTCGGCGTTCGCGGTTGGCGGCTCGTTGACGCCATCGACGCCCCCGGCACCTTCGCCCGCCGGGGCGGGATCGTCGACCTGTTTGCGGCCGACTGGGATCGGCCGATCCGCATCGAACTCTTCGGCGACGAGATCGAGTCGCTCCGCACGTTTGACACCGTCACCCAGCGAAGCGTGGCCACCGTGGAGGCCGCCGATCTCACGGCCTTGGCGGCGACAACCGACGCCCGGCACACGCACCTCGCCGAACTCCTGCCGCCCGGTTCCGCCTGGGTGCTCGTGGAGCCGGGCGAGGTGGCCGAAGAGGCGAAGCGGATGCATGATCGGCTCGGGACTACGACTGGCCTCTTCGCGCCCGAGGACGTGTTCGCGCGAATCCACCGCCTGCCCTCGGTGGCGCTGTCGGCTGTCGCCTCGACGAGCCTCGACGCGACGGCCACCCTCTCGGTGGAGAGCGTGGAGCGGTTCACCGGCGTGCTCGACCGGGTGCGCGAGGAGCTCGAAACGGTCGGCAAGGATCAGGAGGTGTGGGTCGTCGCGCCGTCCGAGGCCGAGGAGACGCGGCTCCGCGAACTGCTCGGCACCTCCGCCCCGGCCCGCACCAAGCGGCTGCACTTCGCCCGTGGGCATCTCTCGGCGGGCTTCCGCCTCGTGCCGGAGAAGCTCGTGCTGGTGTCGAGCGGTGAACTCTTTCGTCGGGAAGAGGTGGCCCGGCGGCCGACGAAGCAACGGCTCACCCGCGCCATCGACACGTTCCTCGATCTCCACGAGGGCGATTACGTCGTCCACGTGTCACACGGCATCGGCCGCTACAAGGGGCTGAAGCTGCTGGAGAAGCACGGGCGGACCGAGGAGTTTCTCGACATCGAGTTCGCCGAGAGCACGCGGATCTACGTACCGGCCTCCTGCATCGAGCTGGTGCAGAAGTATGTCGGGGGCACCAAGCTCGCCCCCAAGCTTGCCAAGATCGGCGGGGCGTCGTGGGAGAAGCAGAAGCTGGCGGTGCAGCGGGCGGTGGCCGACATGGCCGCCGACATGATCCGCCTGCAGGCCGTGCGGGAGAGCCGGCCGGGCGTCCCCTTTCCAACCGACACGCCCTGGCAGCGACAGTTCGAGGAGTCGTTCCCGTTCGACGAGACGCCCGACCAGCTGACGGCGATGGAGGCGATTCGCGAGGACATGCAGCGACCCCGCCCGATGGACCGGCTGCTCTGCGGCGACGTCGGCTACGGTAAGACGGAACTCGCGATGCGGGCGGCTTTCAAGGCGGCCGAGTCGGGGGCGCAGGTGGCCGTGCTCGTGCCCACCACCGTGCTCGCCGAGCAGCACCGCCGCACCTTCACGGCGCGGTTCGCGGAGTTTCCGTTTGTGATCCGCTGCCTCTCGCGGCTCACGCCGGCGGCCGAGGAGCGGGAGACGCTCGAGGGGCTCGCGCGGAAGACGGTCGACATCGTGATCGGCACCCACCGGCTCGCTCAGGCCGACATCCACTTCGCGAACCTCGGGCTCGTGATCGTCGACGAGGAGCAGCGGTTCGGCGTCGACGTGAAGGAGCGGCTCAAGGCGCTCCGGGCGAGCGTGGACGTGCTCACGATGACCGCCACGCCGATTCCGCGGACGCTCCACATGTCGATGCTCGGGATCCGCGACATCTCGAACCTCACGACCCCACCGACCAACCGGATCGCCGTGGAGACCCGCGTGGCCCGCTGGGATACCGGGCTGGTCCGCAACGCCATCGAGCGAGAACTCTCCCGCGACGGGCAGGTGTTTTTCGTGCACAACCGAATCCACGACATCCAGAAGGTGGCCCACCGACTGCAGCAGATCGTGCCCGAGGCCACGATCGGGATCGTGCACGGCCGGCTCTCGGAGGGTGACCTCGAGGAGGCGATGCTCTCTTTCGTCGCGGGCACGACCGACATCCTCCTGGCCACCACGATCATCGAGAGCGGCCTCGACATCCCCAGGGCCAACACGATCTTCATCGACGAGGCCGACATCTACGGCCTCGCCGACCTTCACCAGCTTCGGGGCCGCGTGGGCCGCTCACACCATCGCGCCTGGTGCTACCTGCTGGTGGACGAGGCGGCGAGGCTCACCTCCACGGCCGCGAAGCGACTCCGGGCGATCCAGGAGTTTTCGAGCATGGGGGCCGGTTTCTCGCTGGCCATGCGCGACCTCGAGATCCGCGGGGCCGGCAACCTGCTCGGCACGCAGCAGAGCGGCCACATCGCCACGGTGGGCTACGAGCTCTACTGCCGGCTCCTGGAGCAGGCCGTCCGCGGCATGAAGTCGCTGCCGCCGGCCGAGCCGCCTCCGGTGAACGTCGATCTGCCCGGGGAGGCCTGGCTGCCCCGCGACTACATCGCCGATTTCAGGGCCAAGATCGACGTCTACCGCCGACTCTCGCGGGCGACGGCGGAGCAGCAGATCGACGAACTCGCCGCGGAACTCGGCGATCGGTTCGGCCCGCTCCCCGTCGAGGCCCGGCGACTGCTGGAGTTCACCCGGCTCAAGACGCTCGCCATCGGCCTCGGGATCGATTCGATCACCCGCCATCCCGGCCTGGTCGTGATCGGCCACCACGACCGGGCCGCGATGGAGAAACTCAGGCTGGCCGCCGGAACGCGGGGAGGCACGGTGCGAATCGTGGATCAGAAAACAGTGGTGATGCCGATCCACGAGTCGACCGCGGCCGATCCCG